>JAZLCO010000069.1:0-26096 GCA_045614225.1 Eggerthellaceae bacterium
GCCGCCATGCTCTTTGCGGAAGAACATGAGCTTCGACGGTTCGGTACCTTCAACGTGCGCCAGGAAGATGTGGATGTACATGAAGATGATGAACACGAACATGCCAAAGTAATGGATGATGCGGATCGACATGGCACCGCCCCAAGCAGCAATCAGCCACTTGCAGAAGCCGAGCTCCATCGTAGGAGCCCACAGGCACAGACCGGTGATGAACATCAGGATGATCAGAATCGGAATGAGCAGGTAGGAAAGCTTCTGCGGAACGCCCAGCTTGGCGGACAGCGGATGATCCTTCTTGAGGAACAGGTAGTACTTGATCCATGCGCCGGCCTGATGGCGATTGTCCTTCTGGGGCAGCCAGGTCTTGAAGTCCTTAACTTGCTCGCGAGTGCCGCCCGTAGGAGCGGACTTCACGAAGAAGGACATGATGACGCGAGCGAGGCAGTTGATGAAAATCACAAAGCCGAAGAACACGTGCAGACCACGGACGACACCCATGGTGCCAGCAACCGGGAAGTGGATCATGAAGCCGGTGATGATGAGGAAGATCATGGCAACTGCATTGATCCAGTGAGTGATCACGAACGGCAGCGGATGAGCTTCCTTATAGTGTGCGAGATGCGCCATGCTACTTCACCCCCCAAGGATTCGTGACGGTTTCGAAGTGCTTGCCCGTCGCCGGCTCGGAGACGTGGACAGCGCACGACACGCACGGGTCGTAGCTGTGGACGAGACGCAGAGCGTTGATGGGCTTTTCGATATCGCCGACCGGGCAGCCGATAAGCGCCTGCTCGATGGGGCCATGCTCGCCATTCTGGTTGATGGGAGCGAGGTTCCACGTGGTCGGGATGATGATCTGATAACCCTCGATCTTGCCGCCGGAGACCTTCTCGGAGTGATAGAGGGCGCCACGCGGTGCCTCCCAGAAACCAGTGCCGGCACCGGAATCGGTGAGGGACTTGGTGAAGTACGTGGAGTCGCCACCGGAAACAGCCGCGATGAGCTCCTGCGTCCAGTCCTTCATGAGCTGGGCGATGTAGAGCGTCTCGATCTGGCGGACAGCCGTGCGGCCGAGCATGGAGACGACAGCGGAAGCCGGAGCAGCACCGTCGAGACCCAGGCCACCACCGAGGTCCTTGAGGAACTTGTCGACGTTCTCGGTGATGAACGGAACGCCGCGCTTGTAAGCGACGAGCACACGCGAAAGTGCGGAGCACTCGAGAGCCTTGCCGTCGTAAGACGGAGCCTTGCACCACGAGTAACGCTCTTCGACGTTGTACTCGGTGAACTCGGGCTCGGTAACGAAGTACGGAGACTGGTAGGTATCGCTACCCTTGTACCAGGACGTGCCGACGTATTCAGCGATCTTCGACTCGTCGACGTTGTCGACCTTGCCCTCGAGGCCGTTCATCAGAACGCCAGCGGGCAGGTAGCGGTTGTTCATCTGCTCGGTGTAGTCCTCGCCATACGGCCAACCCGGACCCTCGAAGACGCCCCAGGCACCGAAGCGACCGCAGCCGCCGCCCCACGTCAGGCCGTCCTTGTAGAACGGAGCGAGCGCGAGGGTGTCCTGAATCATCGTCGTGGAGACCCAGTCATAGATCTCGTTGACCATAGCCCACAGGTCGTCGAGCTTCTGAGCCGTCGGGACGAATGCGGTACCGCCCGGGATGATGGTCATGACGTGCGGCATCTTGCCGCCGAGCAGACCTGCCACCTCGGAGGAACGGGCCTGCATCTTCAAAGCCTCGAGGTAGTGAGCCGTGCAGATGAGGTCGAGCTCGGGCGGCATCGTATAAGCAGTGCCGTCCTCAGCATCGAACCAGTTGCCCGAGAAGATGGACAGCTGGCCGTTGGCCGCGAACTTCTTCAAGCGCTCTTGCACCTGGGCGAAGTCGCTGTTCATAGACGTGCCAGCAGCCTGGGCCAGAGCGTACGTATCGGCGATGTCAGCCGTCAAAGCGTTCAGCGGGTTGACGTAGTCGAGCGCCGCCAGGTTGTAGAACCACAGGATGTGGCTGTGCAGGAACTGCGCGCCCTCGATGAGGTTGCGGATGATGCGCGCGTTGTTCGGAATGGTGATGCCGTACGACTTCTCAGCCGCGATGGTCGAAGCATGCGAGTGCGAAACCGGGCAAACGCCGCAGATGCGCTGGACAATCTGAGCTGCATCCTCGGGAGCGCGATTCTCGACAACCTTCTCCATGCCGCGGAAGCTACCGCCGGACACCCATGCGTCGACGACCTTGCCGCCCTGGACTTCCATCTCGCAACGCATATGGCCTTCGATGCGAGTAATCGGGTCGATTACGGAACGTGTCATGTCGCCTACCTCCCTTCTTCAGTCTCAGCTGCCGCATCTTCAACAGCCTCGGCTGCAGCAGCGTATTCAGCCTTGATGGCGTCCTGTGCGCTCTTGAGCTTGACAGGGTCGCCGTCGAGAATCGAGTACTCGTACTGACCAATCGACTTCTCGGGGTTCTTGGCATCCCAAGCACGGACCTTCTCGAAGTCGGCGCCGCCGTCCATGCGGCCAGCAGCCTTCATGCCGAAGCCGTGGATGACCAGCGCTGCAGCAACGAGCGCCGTCAAGCCGCCAGCGATGACGGTGGGTTGAACGAACCAGTTGCCGATGTGGACGTCGCGATGACGCTCGTAGAACGGGGTATTGACCTCGACCCAGTTGTCGCCCGGATCGTTCGGGTTGGCTTCGCAGCAGCCAAGGCACGGCGAACCAGCCTGGATACACCAGCTGCGGCGGTTGTTCCAAAGAGTGACGCCGCAGTTCGCCTTGGTCTGCGGGCCCTTGCAGCCGAGCGGGTACAGGCAGTAGCCGAGCGCCTCTTCCTTGCTGCCGAACTCGTAGACGAACTCGCCGTTCTCGAAGTGACCGCGACGCTCGCAGTTGTCATGAATCGTCTGACCGAAGATGCCTTCGGGCTTGCCTTCGGCGTTGAGGCCAAGCGTGCTGACCACAGCAGGGACGTCGCCAGCAACGAGAGCTTCCTTGCCGCCCATCATGAGAACCTGGACGAGCACCGACATCAGCCATTCGGGGTTAGCCGGGCAACCGGGGATGTTCACGACCGGCGTTGCAATGCCGCGCTTCTTCAGGAAGTCAGAAACACCCGTTGCATTCGCGGAGTTCGGATAAGCGGCCATCCAGCCACCGTTGACGGCGCAGGAACCGAGCGCGACGACTGCAGCAGCATTGCTCGCAGCCTCGGCCAGGATGTCCTCGCCCGTCTCCATAGCCACGCGCAGCGTGTTGCCGCCGAAGCCCTGGGTGATACCACCCTCGTAAACGACGATGTAGCCACCAGCTTCGATGGTCTGCTTCTTGGCTTCCTCGATGGAATGGCCTGCGCCCGCGCACAGAACGTCGCTGTAGTTCAGCGAGATCAGCTCGAGCACGACCTTGCCCACGTCGGGGGTCTCGATCTGCGCGAACGACTCCGTGCAGCCCGTGCATGATGCACCCTCGATCCACAGGACCGGGAACAGATTGCCCTTCGTTGCGCCGATGACGGACTCTTCGAGCGCCATCGCAACACGGGGCGCGGCAGCCGAAGACAACCCGGCCGCCACTGCAACCGCACCGCAGAACTTGAGGAAATCGCGGCGCGAAACGCCCCTCGCATCCAGCAAGCTATCGAACTCGGCCGGTACAGTATTCTCCACCATGTGCACCTCCTCCTTCTTTCTTACTCTCGTCTTACCTTTACCGTTCGATGCCGACTGAGCGCTACCTCCCCTGCATGTGAAAAGCCGCTTTCACGTTAACGCTTGCATCGACATCTTCAATGTGTTACACTATATTCAATTCGTAATACCGCCTAACGGCTCCTCAAAGCGCAATACGAGTCGCCGCCAGGCGAAGCGTTATGCGGAACAACCGTTTTGTGCGCATCCTCTCGGGCTGCTGAATACAAGTATGCAGCACATGCAGAACTCCCCTCGTATGCACACTGACTAAATATAGCATAAGCGCGCCTCCTTTTGTGCATTATGCTGGGTACGTTTTCGCGAACGGTCGTGCGGATTTTCGGCACTTGTCCTTGGAAAACAGAAGTTGCTGGCACATAAATAGGTCGACCAGTAACCGCCTTAAACCGACCTTTCATGCAAATGTGCTTTTTGCACTCGAAAGCACCCCGATTTGAGAGCCTCGCGCAGAAGGTTTTTCAGACGATTTGCTTACCGAATCGAATCGGTTTCTAACCCAGAAAATGATCGAGCACGATCTTGATCCCGATGCATATGAGGATGATGCCGCCGGCAATCGTCGAGGCTTTCTCCCAACGGCTTCCGAATTGATGCCCAATGACCACGCCGCCAAACGAGATGACGAACGTCGTAACGCCAATCAGCGTCACCGCAGGCACGATGCTCACATCGAGGAACGCGAACGTCACGCCAACGGCAAGCGCATCGATGCTCGTCGCGATGGCGAGGAGCAGCAGTTCGCGAATCGACAAGCGCGCTACGTCTTCTTCCTCGAATCCGCCGTCTTCATGAAACGCATCCCAGAGCATCTTGCCGCCGATGAACGCGAGCAAAGCGAACGCGATCCAGTGGGCAACTGCTGTCACGTAATGGGCGAACTGCTCGCCGAGCACCCAACCGATTACGGGCATGAGCGCCTGGAACCCTCCGAAGAACAGCGCAATTACCAGGGCTTGGCGCACATCGAGCTTGCGCATGCCGAGACCTTTGCCGATTGACACGGCAAATGCGTCCATGGAAAGTCCCACGGCTATGAGAAACAACTCAAGGAAGCCCACAATTACCTCTCTCGAAAACGAGGTTTATGGTACCAGAGACAAGTGGCACATGGCTCCCAGGGAAGGGTGCGCCATGTGCCACACGAACCGCAATTCATCACGGTATCAGCAATTCGCCTTCCCGGCGGAAGAAACCCTCGCCTATCAGCTCGGAGACGATTGTCTCGAACAGCCCCCGATCGACAGCGCCACGGTTCGCTTGTTGCTCATGTTCGTCGAGACGGGCGGCGAGTTCCTCGAGATCGATGCCGTCAGGTGCAGCGAGCACCTGCTTGAGCAGGAAACTGCGCTTCTCGCGGCGGCTTCCCTCGAACTTGCTCTGGCGCGCGTAATGTTTCGAACGCCGCGCTGGATTGGCAATTTGGGATTTGAGATGCGCACCGTAATCGAGCAGCGCATAGTACCACGCACGGGCACCCCGGCTCGGGCACGTATCGGCAGCGTATGGGACAAGCTGCTTGTCGGACACCTCTTCCCTATCGGGGAAAAGCTCGTGCAAAAACACGCTTCGCACATTCGTCTCGATGTAGACCGAAGGCTCGTCGTAGGCGAACGCAACGACGCCCGCCGCGGTCGCAGGGCCTATGCCAGGCAGTTTCACGAGCTCGTCGACGGTGCGTGGCAGCAAGCCGCCATTATCAGCTGAGCACACCTCACATGCACGCTTCAACGCGAGCGCCCGGCGGTTGTAACCCAGCCCCTGCCACATCTCGAGCACGGTCGCCGTGTCAGCTGCCGCCAGCGCATCGACCGTTGGAAACAGTTCCATCCATCGTGACCAATACCGCTTGACGCGCGAAACCTGAGTTTGCTGCAACATCACCTCTGACACGAGCACAGCATACGGGTCATCGATGTTGCGCCAGGGCAAATCACGGTAAAGCTCGACGCCTTTCTCGGAAACGAGCTGCACAAACTCTTCCCGCGAGATGGCGCACACAGACCAATCGGGCGCCTGAGAGGCGCCCGATTTCGGCTGATTTGTCACTCTACGCGCCAACTTCTATTCGTGCTGATCATCGAGCAGCCGCTCGAGATCGTCGAGGCTGTCCACGAAATCGCTGACGACCCGGTCTTCGAGTGCGTGGTACTCATCCGAGTCGAACGGCTGGCATGCAGCGATCTTGTCGAGGATGTTCTGCGAGGTAACTGGTACGAAGCCGCGCTGCACGAGGCCGGCTTTGTACGCTTCCTCGATTGCTTCGCGAGCTGCCATGTAGATGTCGTAACGCGCCAAACCCGCCGAGTACTTCACAAGGTCCTTGACATCGAGCGAGCGGGTCGAAGGATGGTCCTGCATGATCTCGGCCCAGATGTCAGCGCGCTCCTGCTCGTTGGGATTGGCGATATCGATGATCGTCAGAGGCTCGAGCACTTCGTAGAAGAACGGGTCGACCTCGCCACCTATCGTCGATGTGGCCAGCACGATCACGTTTGGATCTTCGACAGCCGAGCGGATGAGATTGATGGCCTCACGAGCACCACGCGTCATGTTTGCCAACATGAAGGCTTGCATGCCACCCTCGACGTTCTCGGGCGGTTCGGGAATGCGCCACGTGTCGAGCTCGTCGATGACCAAGATGGCGGGACCCTGGAAGCGGTTCTGCTGGTGATTCATGCGCGGTCGGTTGCTGCTATCGGCAGTGACACACAGCATAGGCACGCCTTGGACGCCTTCTTCCATCCCCATGCGCAGCGGCGGCAAACCCAGCTCGCCGATGGTCGCCTCAACGAACCGAGCTGCATCCTCGATAGCAGGCGCTCGGAACAGCATGGTATCAGCTGCTGGCATGCGGTTCAGACCGTGCTTCTCATTCAGCATCTCCACAAAGCTGATGAAGCCGGCGTCGCGTTGCAACCCGAAACCGTAATCGCGCATGATGGCGACAGCCTCGTCATAGCCGACCAGGCTCTTGTAGTTGAACACTGGTTCACCGACCGGTGCCACCCCGGGCATGGAGGGCATGCTCGAGCCCGCCTTTTTCTCAACTTTTGTGGAAGCGGGTGCGACGGAAGGCACCACAGCTTGAATCTGCGTTTCAGCGGTAGGCTGATCAGCGGGAGATTGTGCCGTGCCCTCGATCTGAGGTTGACCGCTGGTTTGCAGCACTTCGGAATCAACCTCTTTCGGCGAATCCGATGCAACGGGCGCTTCGTTTTCACGTGAATCGTCACTGGCTGGCTCGGGCTCGTCTTCATGTTTGATGACCGGCGAGAAACCCTCAAAGCGCGAGTCGAATACCGTCGTCCCGTCAAAGCCTAACGACTCACTCCAACCTGAACCGATATTCGTTGCAGCACGCCAACTCGTACCCTCCGAACTCGGAGGGTAGTAGTCGTATGGGTTGAACGTGTCCGCTACGTTCATGCCAAGCTTCTTGGCATCGCGCGGCTTGACATCTTCGGTATCGGGGTCGTCGGCATCCAGCTCGTCCGTTGCCTCAGCGGCAACGTAGTCGGACTCGAATACATTCGCTTCCTCGGCAACTGTAGCGTCGCCCTGAGATGCCGCTATCTGTTCAACATCGATGCTCACATCGGCAAAAAGCTGATCAGGGCCACCGAACACACCAGCACCGGGAATCGTGATGTGCTCGACTTTCACGACGGAAGCATCGCCGCCCAGGAAATCATGCGAGATGGCTTCGGCCATGTCTTGAAGCTCCTCGCGCGAGAAGCCGTATTGCTCGAGTCGATCGAGCGCCAAATCCTGCAAAGCAGCCGCACACTCGGCAATTTCCTCACGCGAAAGATACGGCTCGAGCTTCTCGAAAACGTGCTCGGCCATCGAGCGTTCCTTGAGGTCGCAGGCAAGATGCCACGCTTCACGCAAGGCAGCGACAGCCAACCCTGTCGAGGTGCCTGGCTCGCTCACAGCCTTCTCGTAGGCCGCCAGATACAAATGCAAACCCAGCGTCATGTCGCCCGCTGCGCAAGCTTCCGCCGCCTTGTTCAGGTAATCCATCGGATGCTCGCTGCAATTGCTGTTTTGGTTGGGCAGTTCGTTCTCGCTCATAACCCAACCCCCTTTTCAAATACGTCTACAGTTTCTCAAGTCTATTATTGCATGCAATTCCAAGCACGTTGGGCAGGTGTAGAAAAACCGTTTCTAAAGAAAGGCGGAAGAATGATTCAGGGCCTGAGCACCGACTCGCGCCCCACGTACATCTTCTAAAGATTGGAAACGTCCATTGACCAGTCGAGAACCGGCCAACCGGTCTCTTTCACGATGTGCTTCATACCCGTGTTGGGCGTGACGACGAACGGATGCTTTGCGGCTTCGAGCAGCGGCCGGTCGGAATGGTGATCACCGTAGGCGTACGTCAATTCCCACTTGCCCTCGCCGAAGCGGCCATCGGCCCATTGCTTCAGCGCCACGAGCTTTTCCGCACCTTCGATTGGCTTGCCATCGACCTCGCGCGTGTACGTTCCGTTCGGCGCCACCTTCATACGCGTCGAAATCTGCACTTGGAAGGGATGACTTTCCATCGCGCGCATCACGATGGGCTCGAAAGAAGCCGAGACGACCACGACGATGCAGCCTTCCTCGGTGCGTTTGCGCATCTCTTCGTCAGCCTTCGGGCGGAAGCGCTTGGCGATGATCTTGTCGTAGAACGCGACAAGATACGCGTCGACGAGCTCTTTCGGCTTGCCTTCGAACGCCTTGAACACCTGACCACGCACCCAAGCCTCGCTTTGAGGCAGATGCCACTTGTAGGCAAGACCCCAAAACCCGATCTTGAGTGACGTGATCGGCGAGATCTTGTGCTCGAAAATCAAGCGGTTGACGAGCCACGACGGCGACGACCCCTCGATCGATGTGTCGTCGAAATCAAAAACGGCCAACCGTACTTTGTCTGTCATCTGCTCTTGCATAGCTGCAGTATTGTACCAAAGACATGTGAAGGAGTGGCAAACGCCCGTCCGAGCAAAGCTACTCTTGGAACTGGCTGTTGTAGAGCTCGGCGTAGAAGCCGTCTTGTGCGAGCAGCTCCTCATGGGTGCCTTGCTCGACAATGTCGCCCTCGCGGATGACGAGGATCAGGTCGGCATCGCGGATGGTAGACAGGCGATGCGCGATGACGAACGAAGTGCGCCCGGCCATCAGGTTGTCCATGGCTTGCTGGATGCGCTCCTCGGTACGGGTGTCGACCGAACTTGTGGCTTCGTCGAGCACGAGCATGCGCCTGTTGACCAAGAACGCGCGTGCGATGGTAAGCAACTGCCGCTGGCCGGCGCTGATGTTGCTCGCATCCTCGTTGATCATGCAATCGTAGCCACCAGGCAGCGTCTCGATGAAGTGGTGGGCGAACGCTCGACGAGCCGCTTCCTCGACTTCCTCGTCGGTAGCATCCGGGCATCCATACCGGATGTTCTCACGCACCGTGCCATGGAACAGCCACGTATCTTGGAGCACCATGCCGAACAGCTCGCGCACATCGTCGCGGTCAACGTCGCGCACGTCGACGCCGCCTATGCGGATAGCGCCGCCCTGCACGTCGTAGAAACGCATGAGCAGCTTGACGAGCGTCGTCTTGCCAGCCCCCGTGGGACCCACGAACGCGACAGTCTGGCCCTCTTCGACCTTCGCGCTGAAATCCTTGATGATGATCTTCTCGGGGTCATAACCGAACTGCACATGGTCGAACTCGACGTCGCACGACAAGTCGGCAGTGTTGACCTCGGAGTGTTCCTCGGGCTCTTCCTCAGCCTCGAGGAACTCGAACACGCGCTCGGCGGCAGCGGCTGTCATTTGCAGCACGTTGGCCACTTGCGCGAGCTGGATGATGGGCTGCGTGAAGTTCTTGACGTACTGGATGAACGCTTGGATGTCGCCCACCGTGATGATGCCCTGAACGGCGAACACGCTGCCCATGATAGCCACGACAACATAACCCAGATTGCCGATGACATCCATGACAGGACGCATGAGCCCCGAGAGGAACTGGGATTTCCACGCACTCTCGAAGAGTCGCTCGTTCGTGTCGTTGAACTCGTCAATCGTAGCCTGCTCACGGCCGAATGCCTTCACGATCGCGTGGCCGCTGAACGTCTCCTCGATGAGGCCGTCGATGGCACCCAGGTTGGCTTGCTGAGCATAGAACTGCTTTTGCGAACGCTTGACGATGATGCGAATGCACACGATCGACGCAGGCACGATGAGCAACGTGACCAGCGTCATGATCACGTTGATGGAGAACATGACGGCCAGCACGCCCACAACGGTGACCACCGCACGAAGCAACTCCGAAATACCCTGGTTGAGACTTTGACCCAACGTGTCGACATCATTGGTGATGCGCGAGAGCGTGTCACCTGTCGATGTGCGTTCGAAATAACCGACGGGCAACCGGTCGATTTTCTCGGAGATCTCGCGGCGGAACTCGTAGCAGGTCTTCTGCGAAACGTAGGTGAGCACCAGGCCTTGTACGAACATGCAGGCGGCGCTGCCAAGGTATATCACGAGCGTCGTGAGGAGAATCGTCCAGATTGCGTCGAAATTGATGCCGCCGGTGCCCTCGACCTTAGCGACGATGCCGTTGAACAATTCGGTCGTGGCAGTCGAAAGGACCTTCGGCCCGATGACGTTGAACACCGTTGCGCCTATGGCGAACACGAGCGCCGCGAGCATCGCAAACTTGAAACGGCCCAGGAACCGAACGAGCTTGCCAACCGTGCCCTTGAAGTCGCGCGGTTTCTCCGTGACGATCATGCGCCCCGCAGGTCCGCCCGGACGATAGCCCCGCTTCTTGCGCTGTGATACTTGCATGAGCTGCCGCTCTTGAGCCTCATCATGTTCGCTCATCGACCGTCACCCCCCTTCGAGTCGCCTTGCAACACAGACCCTGTTTCTGTTGCAAGCTCTTCAGGGGAAAGTTGGGAGTAGGCGATCTCGCGGTATTGGTCGCACGTGCGCAGCAGGTCCTCGTGCGTGCCTTCGCCTACAATCGCGCCTTCATCGAGCACGACGATTTTGTCGGCGCGCATGACCGTGGCGATGCGTTGGGCGACAATAATCTGCGTCTTGCCTGGCAAGCGTTCGGCAAGAGCCTTGCGAAGCGCCGCGTCAGTCTTGTAATCGAGTGCCGAGAAACTGTCGTCAAACAACAGCGCACGGGCATCGGTGGCAAGCGCACGAGCAATGGCGAGACGCTGGCGTTGGCCACCCGACACGTTCGTGCCACCTTGTGTGATCTCGGAATCGAGGCCGTCTTCCTTCGACTCGAGGAACTCGCTCGCCTGCGCGATGTCAATTGCCTCAAGAATACGCTCATCGGAAACCTCATCCACGCCGTAACCGACGTTCGATTCAATCGTGCCCGTAAACAGGAACGCACGTTGCGGCACGTAGCCGAATTGCGCACGCAGGTCGTGTAGAGGCATCTCGCGCACGTCGACGCCATCGACCCGCACGGCGCCCTCGGACACATCGTAAAACCGCTCGATAAGCTTCAGAACTGTTGACTTACCCGACCCTGTAGACCCGATGATCGCGAGCGTCTCGCCCGGCTCGGCAACGAACGTGACATCGCGCAGTACGCACTCGCTACCATCGTCATACCTGAACGAAACGTGGTCGAACTCAATCCGCGCACCATTTGCTTCGTACGCGACAACCCCACTCGTCGCAGGATCGACAATCGATACTTCCGCTTCCAATACCTCGTCGATACGCCCTGCTGAAACATCGGCTCGCGGCGCGATGATCGCCAGCATCGACAGCATGAGGAAGCCCATGATGATGACCATCGAGTACGTGATGAATGCAATCAGGTCGCCCGTCTGGATGTTGCCGGCATCGATTTGCCCGGCGCCAATCCACACGATGACGACCGACACGATGTTCATGATCATCATCATGATGGGCATCATGAAGACCATGACACGGTTGGTGAACAGCTGCGTGCGCATGAGCTCGGTACTAGCTTCGTCGAAGCGTTCTTGTTCGTGAGCTTGCTGGCCGAACGCGCGAACAACCGACACGCCGGTGAGCATCTCGCGCGAGACGAGGTTCACGCGGTCGATGAGCTTCTGCATGATGCGGAACTTGGGCATGACGATGGCCATCAGGACGAGTGCGACGATGATAATGGCCACAATGGCCGCACCGATGATCCAGCCCATCGAGATGTCCATACGCGAGATCATTATGACGCCGCCAACGGCGAGGATGGGCGCGTAAAGCACCATGCGCAGCAGCATGATCGACATCATCTGGATTTGCTGGATATCATTCGTGCCGCGCGTGATTAGCGACGCGGCCGAGAAACGCTGCACCTCGGCATCGGAAAACGACATGACCTTTGTGAACAGTTTCGTGCGCAGCTCACGGCCGATCTTCGCGCCCGTACGCGACGCGAAGAAACCGACAAGCGCCGAGATGACAACCGACCCGAACACGAAGCCCATCATCATGAGTGCTATGAACAGCAGCGCGTTCATCTGCATGGCGTTCATATCGTAGCCAAGCGATGCGTATTCAGCTCGCGCCGCCACAATCGCCTGCTGGCCGATGAGGTCTTCGTCGATATCGGCATTAGCTCCTGCAAACACGGTGACGAGGGGCAATGCGACAACCCCATCGAGCTCGGCGCGATGAGACTTGCCGAACTCGTTCATGACGTAAGTCCCGTCGGAACTGACGCTGTACGAAACGGCGAAGAGCTCGGCCTCATCGCCTACAAGCTGCTGGGCAATGGCATCATAAGTTGCCGCGCTCAGCTCGGTCGTCGACGCATGGTCAACGCCTGCTTGCTGGATTCCCACGTCGACTATTTGAGCTGTGTAGTTTGGGAGCATGAGGTCGCAGAACGCCTGGCCCATGAGCAGCACGAAAATGAGCGCAACAGCGCTCAGATGCTTGGACAGATACTTGAAAAGCCGCATGCGAAACCTCTCGAAATGTTCCGCAATAGTTTACCTTTTAGACAAGCGTAAGAATCCTACAACTTGGAATCAATCGATGAGGGCCATCACCGTGACTGGGTGGACGGCGGCTGCCATGTGACTGGTTCGATGGATTCAAAAAGGCTTTGGGCGCAAGCAGGCTTAGATTTCGACGATGCGATCACAGATGCGGTCGGCAAGGTAAAGGTTGTGCGTAATGGCCACGACTCCCATGTTGTGCTTTCGAGCCTGCGCCACGATGGCGCGCCACACCTGCGCTTGCGTCACGACGTCGAGCATGGTGGTGATCTCGTCGCAAATCAAGATCCGCGTCTGAGGGTTCAGGGCCCGCGCAATGCAGAAGCGCTGAAGCTCACCTCCGGACAACTCGTTTGGCCAACGCTTTTTCCAGGCATCCTCGATGCCGAGCGCCTCCTGAAGCTCACGAGGGGGATCCCACGATTCCGTCAGGGTCTTCCCCAGCTGCCAACGCGGGTTCACCGCACGTTCGGGATGTTGGTACACCAGCTGGACAGGGCAATAGCCACGCGAAGGCAAAGCCGATCCGTCCCACGTTATCGCACCTGATTGGGGCTTTTCCCTCCCTGACAGCAGATACGCCAAGGTGGACTTACCCCGCCCGCTCGGGCCGTACAAGCCCACGATTTCACCTTCGCAAACGCTGAAGTCGATATCTTCGAGGATGGGTGTGCCTTTCTTGTATTCGAAGCTCACGCCCGCCGCCTCGAGCAAGCGTGGCCGAGAAGAGGTTGCCGCATATCCCTGTGAGCCTTCGTGGACTCCTTGTTTCGGATCTGCATCTTCCAAGTATGCTTCATCTGGAGAATTGCCATCAGATGCCATATCGTCCTGCGGGTGGATGCAGCGCACCTGTCCGCCTGCGCAGACGCTGAGCGGCAGATGCCCGTCGTCGCATTCCGGCGACCTGAACGCGCAACGAGGCGCATACAAGCATCCGGGAGGAAGGTCGTCGGCATAGGGTTGCGTGCCAGCTGTCGGCTTGAACCCGTTCTGCGGAAGCGCGTTAACGAGAGCCTTGCTGTATGGGTGCCTTAGCCGCTTGCCACCATCGCGGAAATCTGACGCATCGGCAATCTCGAACGTCTGGCCTGCATAGAACACGACGATCTTGTCGGCAGTGTTGTAAGCGAGGTCCAGGTCGTGGGTGATGACGACAACGGCCTTGCCGGCATCGGCAAATTCGCGGAACGTTTTCATGGCCTCTTTCGCCATGTCCAGAGTCATGCCGGGCGTGGGCTCGTCGGCGACGATCAGGTCGGCATCCTCGATAACTGCTGTGGAAACGAGCACGCGACGCGCCATGCCACCGGAAAGCTCGAACGGGTACAACCTGTCCACCCGCTCGTCGAGCCCGAACCGGTCAAGGGCCTCCCGCGCGCGTTCGGCAGTGGCACGAACGCCGCGCACCTGCTCTCCCGTCCGCATGAGCGGATCGAGATAATCGATCGACTGAGGTACGAAGGCCATGCGCGTTCCACGCAAGCTTTCCGTCAGCGCCGCATCGAGTTCTTGGCCGCGGAACCTGATCGAACCCGCTACCTGCGCATTGTCGGGCAAGATCCCGAAAATGGCATGTGCGAGCAGACTCTTGCCGGAACCCGATGCCCCTACGACTGCAACCACTTCACCGGCGCGGGCCGACAGGCTCAAATCGTGGATAACCTCGAGGTTGCGTTGACGCAACCCCGTGCCGTACTGCGTGAAGGAAAGGAACAGCCCTTCCACTTCGAGTATGGGATCGACCTCGGACATGGTTCGGGACTGGCGTTCCCCATCTTCGCCTGCAGGCTTGTTGACATCGCCGATAGCGCTCTCGAGTTCGGTTCTTTCGCCTGCCATTCCTTACTCCTGTACGGTATGGGGATCTGTGAGCTGCTTGATCTCGTCGCCAAGCGTGAAGGTGAGAAGCACGATTGCCACCATCATCAGGCCGGGGAACAAGGCGAGCCACCAAGCCCCGGTTGCAAGATACTTCATCGAGCTCGAAAGGATGGCGCCAATCGCGGGCGAATCGAGCGGAAGGCCGAAGCCCAGGAAGGTGAGGGCGCTTTCGTGCAGGATTGCATGGGGGAACAGCAGTATCGTACCGACGATGAACTGCGGCATGACGTTCGGCACCACATGGTGCCAGGCGATCCACAAATTGGATTTGCCGACGGCACGCGATGCAGCCACGAATTCGCCGGTGCGAATGCGCAGAACTTCGGCGCGTATGACACGGGTCAAGCTGGGCCAATGGGTCAGCGCCACGGCCAACACCACGCCGAACGTCCCTCCCCCGACGGAAAACGAAATGAGGAGCAGCATCACCATATGGGGGATGGACATCAAGAGGTCGGCCAACCAAAGGACCGCCTTATCGACCCATCCACCGCAGATAGCCGATATGCTGCCGAGCAGCAAGGCCACGAACCCGGAAACGGCAGATGCGAACAACCCGATAACAATAGACAGCGCAAGCCCGCGAATGCTGAAGCAGAACATGTCGTGACCGAGGAAGTCGGTCCCGAACCAATGGGCGGCATTCGGTGCCTGCTGCTTCTGCGAGAAGTCAGACGCATAGAAATCCGACGGCATGGCGAGCCCGGCAACGAGCGTGACGACGATGATGGCGCCCAAGGTAATCGCCAACGCGATAGCGCGACGACGTCGGTTGGACGTGCGCACGGCCTTCTCGGGCTTGGTTGCAGGAACGAGAGATGCGATCAACTCAGCCATCGATCGCCTCGCTTCCAGCTCGGATGCGCGGATCTACTACGCCGTAGAAGATATTGGCCGTCATATTGCCGACGAACACGAACAACGCGGCGACAAGCGCCACGCCCAGAAGCAGGGGGATATCGCCGCGCAATGCGGCCGTGACCGCGGCATTGCCGATACCCGGATATGAGAACACCTGCTCGGCTAGGACCGAGCCGCCGAAAATCTCGGATATCGAGCCGAATTGCAGCGTGATGGCGGGAAGCGCAATGTTGCGGAGCACGTGCCTGCGCGTGAACTGGGATTCGGTTTCACCGCGCGCATGGGCGAACAGGGCGTAGTCGCTCAAGCGAGCTTCGATGGTCTTCTCACGCGTCTGAAGCGTGATCTGGGCGATTCCCGTCACGGAAAGCACGAGAGCGGGCAGGAACAGGTGATGCAGCCGCATGGCAAGCGTCACGTCCTCCGCCCTCATGCCGGCTGGAGCAGCGAGGCCCGTCGGGAACCATCCGAGGAACACGGAAAACGCCATGAGCGCCAGGAGCGCCAACCAGAACGTCGGCGCCGCAGCAAGCACAAGGCAGAATCCCTTGATGATGCGATCCGCCCAGCTGTTCTGACGCAAGCCGCACACGATGCCCAAGACGAACCCGAGGACACCTGAAAGTATCCAAGCAGTCCCCATCAGGGCGAGCGATGTGAGGAAGCGTTCTCCCACCACGTCGAGCACGGGTCGATGGTAGATGACCGAAACGCCCCAGTCACCGGTAAGCACGCCCCCGATCCAGTTGAGGTAACGCTGGACGGGAGGTTGGTCCCAACCCCATTTTTCCGCAATGAGGTCGAGCTGCTCCTGCGGCAGATGGTTCTCCGAGCCCGCGTATGCCTCGACGGGGTCGATGGGCGCCATCGTTGCCAAGGCGAACGTGATCACGCTCACCGCGAACAGGAGCGTGACCACGCGTATGACGTTCTTGATTACGAATTTCGCTTGCGCGGACACAGCGGGAGGTTATCCTTCCATCTTCCATTCTTCGATATTGCAGACGACCGGCCATCCATGACCATGCGGGTGCACCAACTGGTCGCCCAGGTTCAGACCATCACGCACGAAGTACGTGTGATCGATGTTGGCGAGCCAGATGCACGGATGATCGCCGTTTTCGGATTCCGGGCCAGCCTCGCCGTCCCATTGGACTTTCTTCCACTCCTCGATGATCTCATCGCGCGAAGTCAGACCTTGCGCGGTCTCGATATGCTTATCGACCACGGGATTGGAATACTGAGCGTGATTCGTCGAAGCACCGGTCTTGTAATAACCCGTCAAGTCGCCCGCGGGATCGTAGTCGCCCGTGCCCCAGCACGTCGGAGTGTTCTCGGATATCTCCTTGCACTTGTCCCAGGCTTCCGATGTTGCGTTGATCTTGATGCCGAGCTTTTCGGCTTCCTGCGCAAAGGCCTGGGCAAGGTTGTAGCGCTGCAGGTCGTCGGTACGACCGGTGATGCTGAACTCGGCGCGGACGCCATCCTTCTCGCGAATGCCATCGGATCCAGCGACCCATCCGGCATCCTCGAGAATCTTCACGGCTTCGTCCACGCGACCGTCTTCGAAGCTGCAGGCAGGATTGGCCCACGGCACCTGCGTGATGAGCGCCGTCGTGGCGGTGCCGATTCCGTTCAGAGCGTTGTCGATGATAGCCTGACGATCCACGCCGATAACGAGCGCCTTGCGGATAGCCGGATCGCTTGTCACATTGTTGCCGACGACCTTGCCATCAACTTCGGATTCCGGTTGGGTCGGCAAATTGAAACCACGCGTATCGATGGTCGCAAGAGTCTCGAGATGCATGCCCTCGACACTCGAAGTCGCGTATTCGGGTGACACCATCGCCACGTCGAGCATGCCTGACTGCGCATTCGCAAGCACGGCCTCGCCATCGAGGAACAAGACGGTGATCTGCTTGAACGGCGAAATGGTGCCGTAGTACTTCTCGTTGGGCTCGATGATGATCTGCTGGCCCTTATCCCATTGCACGAGTTTGAAGGGGCCCGACCCGATGGGGTTGACGCGGTATTGTTCCTCGTCGTAGCTTGCCTCTGGCACGATGCACAGCTTGCCGGTAATGGACTCGAAGCTCGAGAACTTCTCGGACAGCGTGAACTCGACCGTATAATCGTCCACAGCTTTCGCATCGGCAAGCTTCGTCAAGTTCAAGCTGGAAGAGCCTCCATCGCGTGCAGTTAGGTACGAGAACGCGATATCGGATGCCTTGACCGGAGTACCGTCAGAGAACACGACGTCGTCGCGCAACTCGTACGTGTAGGTCAAGCCATCGTTGGAAATGCTCCATTTCTTCGCGAGATCTGGCTGCAGCTGCATGTTTTTGTCGAATCGAAGCAGCCTCGAATGGAAGAAGGAGTAAGCGCCCGAGGAACCGGAACCTGTCATCGGGTCGAATCCGCTGCTCGGCTCTGCACCAACATATATGGTCAACGTGTCCTTCACGCCACCTGGCGAAGCAGCGGAAGCAGATGCGGAAGCGGCGGCGCTCGATGCGGATGCCGACGATGCGGACCCCGTAGTCCCGCACCCCGCCAATCCCGCTAGCGCGAATGCGCCCGCAACACCGATGAAACTTCTCCGAGAGAGCAGCCTGTGATCCATGGGACCTCCTTCAACGTGGCCAGCAATATTACATCCGTTAGATTCGTAACACTCTGATTCGGGAGTCTACCAAACGGTATTACAAATGTCTATGTAGTAACACTAATCAGCTACGCGGAATTGTCCGCCATCTTTGGGTTTCTCGCCGAATCTTTCGGGTCGAGGCTCACGAGCACCACTGCCGCCAAGATGAGCGCCATTCCGGCAATCTTCAGGGGGCCAGCACTCTCGCCGTACGCGAATATGCCGAGCAAGCCGCCAACAAGCGGCTCGACCGTCGCAAACACGGCGGCAAGCCCCGGATCGAGATGCTCAAGACCCGATGTATAGAGCAAGTACGGCGCAATGGTGCATATCACGCCGAGGCCTATGATCCACAAGATGTCTGACGGCTGCGAGGAAACCACTACCGCAACGTTACCGTAATCGACGAGCACAAACGAGGCGATGGCGCCGGTGACGAACGTGTAGAACGTGATGGTCAGCGGTTTATAGCGCTTGAGTGCCACACGGCCGAATATGGAATAGGTCGCGTAGAAGAATCCCGCCGCGACACCGACAATCAGCGCGAATGGCGTGAGTCGCACGGCACCGCCGAGCAATCCAGAAACGAGCACGCATCCGGCAAACGTCATGGCAATTGCCACAACTTTTCGAAGAGTCACCCGCTCTTTGAAGAAGACGGCCGACATGAGCATGACGAAAATCGGCGAGGTGTAGAGCAGCACGACCGCAATCGATGCTTCGCTTATGGTCATACACGTGAAATAGCACACGTTGAACAACATGACTGCCACGACGCCCGTGCCAATGAACATCCACAGGTCGCGAAACCTGATGCGAAGCAGGCTGCGGTCAACAACGAGAACGATTGCGAGCATGCCGATAGCGCCAGCGAGCATACGCACGCCGGCAATGTCCATTGTCGATAGCCCCGCAGCGGAAAGATGCCGAACGAAGAGGCTGATGCAACCCCACAACGCTCCCGCAGCAAGTACGTACGTTATTGCCCTCGCCCTGGTTATGCTCCCACACACTATGCCATTCGAAGCATCAAGGCAAGCGGGCAATCTGCACAACGCTCAAGGCTAGTAACGCCGGCGCACGCGCCCCGGTTGGTCGACGCGATAACCTCCAAGCTTTTCCATTCGGGTGCGGAACGCATCGCTGCGCAGCACGTCGAGCAGCGCCTGAACCATAGGCGTTTCCCACGCGTAATCAGGGACCAGAAGGTCGTACTGCTCTTCGCAGACGGGCACGAAACCAAGCCCGTACATCTTCGCAGCCGAATAGATGCCCATGCCCGCATCGGCAGAACCCGCTTCGACGAGCGCCGCAACAGCCGTATGCGTGAACTCCTCATGGTCGTAGCCGTAGATCTTGCTCGAATCGATGCCGTCTTGTTTGCAGATATAGTCGCTCAGGATGCGTGTGCCAGAGCCTTTTTGGCGGTTCACGAAACTACGTCCTTCAACCGCAAGGTCCGCTAGTGACTCGATGCCGAGGGGATTGCCCGGCGCCACCATGAGACCTTGTTGGCGGTAGACGCACTCCACCTGGCGTACGCCGCCCTTGGGGAAATGCTTTTCGAGATACGGCTCGTTGTAGACGCCCGTCGACTCGTCGAGCAGATGGATACCGCCGCAATGGTTCTCGCCACGTTTGGCGGCAACGATGGTCCCCATCGAACCCACATGTGTCGACGCGATGGACAATGCCGGATCGGCCGCATGGATAAACTGCGCGATTTCGTCGACGAGCGGATCGTGACTGCCGATAACGACGAGCGAATGCTCGATATCGACCAATGGCCTCAGCAGACGCACGTCGACCTCTTCGCCAGCCTCGTAGCCTTCCACGTTTTGGGGAATCGTCATGATGCCATCAGCTTTGACGAACGACGTGACCACACCCGCTCCACGCGAAAGCGGCGTTGCGACGAGCTTGTCGCCCACTTTGCCGACACGCACACGCACGAACTCCTCGTATTTAAGCGACGACGTGCACGGACGGGCCAGCGTGGCACGCACGTTCTCGTCGTTGCTCACGCGGCAGCCAAGAAGCCATTCGATGATCGGTTTGACGATCTGTTCGACCACGATGATGCCGCTGACCGGATAGCCCGGAACACCGACGATCGCCGTCCCATCGGCGCAACCCAAGATGGCAGGCTTACCCGGTTTCATGGCGATGCCATGGTAAAGCACCTCACCCACCGCAGCGACAGCGCGCGACGAGTAATCGTCTCGACCAGCTGACGACCCGGCGTTGAGCAGCACGATATCGCATTCCGCAACCGCTTTCGCAACGGCATCGCGCACCAAGTCAGGCTTGTCGGGAACAATAGGATAGGCAATGGCTTCTGCACCCCATTGGCGCACCATGCCCGAGAAGATCGTCGAGTTGAACTCCATGACATCGCCCGGCTTGGGATTGGCGGACGGGGCCACAACCTCATCACCCGTCGGGATGACGCCAACACGCGGCTTCGCGAAAACGGCGACCTGCTGCACGCCCGCGGCAAGCATGGCACCCATAGCCGCTGGCTCGATGCAAACGTTCGAAGTAAGGAGCATCTCACCTGCACAGATGTCCTCACCGATTTGGCGCACGTTGCCCCAAGGCGCTATGGCTGCATGAAGGATGACCGGACATACGCCCAAGTCATCTATGCTCGAGCCTTCCTCGTACACGACGTCTTCGATCATCACAACTGCATCGCAACCGTCAGGCACTGGGTCGCCCGTATCGACAACCACGTAGTCTTCGGGCTGGACGATCACCGGTGTTGTCGCTGTGGCTCCGAACGTCACGTTGGCGGCCAATGCTATGCCGTCCATGGCGCATGCATGATAATGCGGCGCCGAAATAGCTGCGTACAACGGCTCGGCTGTTATGCGTCCGAGCGCCTCGCCGACAGGCACCATTTCAATGCGCAGCGCGAACCCGTGCTCCTCCAGCGCCTTCAGGAATCCTTCGAGCGCCTTGTCGAGCGGCTCATTGCTCAAATATTCGAACGCCATCTCGTTTCTCCTTCTCTCGAGTGAGTCAATGCCCTGGCCCCTGGCTCACTCCGCTAGAACATATGCACGTCGACTTCAGAACCGACGGCCAAACCTTCCTGGTTACGATCGACGACGAAGAAGCCGTCGGCATTGCTGAGCTGCGAGATCAATCCCGATTTCCCGCGCACAGGGACGGCTATCAAACCACCGTCATGCTGTTCGAGACGCGCTGCGACGAACTCGCTGCGACCATGGTTCGAAGGGACACCTGCAGAGAGCGTTACCTTGACGCCTGCGAATTGCTGGTCTGAAACAAGCAGCGGACGCACCAGTTCCAGGAACATGAAATACGCTGCAACAGGGTGCCCCGGCAGCCCGAAAACAGGCTTGTCCGCAACATCGGCGCACATGGTCGGCTTGCCTGGCTTCACGGCAACACCGTGGAACAGCATCTCGCCGAGCGTAGAAAGCACACGTGCGGTGTTGTCCTTCTGCCCTGCCGACGAACCGCCGGAAACGAGCACCATGTCACACGCCTCGAGAGCTTGTTCGACCGTCTCAAAAAGGGCATCGTAATCATCTGGAACAATGGGATAAGTCGATACGCACGCTCCGCATGCTTCGGCGGCTGCCTTCAGGGTCGGCATGTTGACATCGCGCATCTGCGATGCCACGGGCACTGCATCGACAGGAACGATTTCGTCACCTGTCGAAATGATGCCGACGCGCACCTGCTTGCGCACCTCGCAACTGACAATGCCCAAACTTGCGAGCGTTCCCACATGATGTGGCCGCAGCAGAGTGCCCGCCGAAATGAGCACCTCGCCTGGTTTCACGTCATCGTTCTCGAAGACGATGTTCTCGCCGGGAGCTACGGCGCGCGCCACTCCAACGGTTCCGTCGCCGTATTCCTCGCAGTATTCGAGCATGACGACTGCATCGGCACCTTCTGGCACCTGCCCTCCCGTGGGTATGCGCACGCACGTAGCCGGCATGCAGGCCACATCAGGATCGGCGCCCATGTCAATCTCGCCCACCAACTCTAGCAGCGCCGGCAACGATTCGGAGCATCCGAACGTATCGGAGGCGATAACGGCAAACCCGTCGACCGTCGAACGGTCGAATGGCGGCACGCCTTCTTGTGCAACAACATCATCGAAAAGAATGCGCCCCGCCGCTTCGCTTAACGGCACTTGAGCCGATTCGTGCGCACAGACTTCGAAGCGGTCGACAACGACCGAACGTGCGGCTTCCAAAGAGACAACTTCAAGCATCGAGCACCCCTATCGCCGGACGACCAAGCCGGCAAATCCCAAACTCGACTAACAAACTTCATAATACGCCAATTGAACGTCAAGCATGCGAGAAGCGACCTCGCTCAGTTGCAACTAACTGTGGCGGGGGGCTGCGTCAGAGGGACGGTTCTCTTGGCACAACTCAATGGAACAAAACCATGAAGCAGAACGCGGCAGCCAACACGCACACGACGACGCGCAACGGCGTCATGAGGCGCTTGGAAAGTCCGATATCCTTGAGCAAGGATTTCATGCCTACGCAGATATGCCAGGCAAGCACGATTGACAGCACAACCGTCGCCAGCTTTGGAAGTAGCGGAAACGATGCAACCAAACCCGGAACGCGCGCGCAGACAATGTGCGCTGCAATGGAACACGCGAGCAAGGTGCCCGTGAACCACTTCAGCGCAAGATGGCGCTTCTTGCGCGAGCTCGGAGGAAACTCAACATCGGTAAGCTGCTGGTAGCTCGTCACGACGCTCAGCACCACGTGCAACACGACGAAACCGACGCCAATCCAAACAACCCATAAAAACGGGTGCGCAGATGGAAGAGCGAACGCGAAACTGCCCAACAAGCCGTGGAGCAGGAAGAAGCATACGATGGCCGCCGAAGCAACCCCGTTCGCCAACCGCATGTTCGATCTTTTGCGCATCGCTCCTCTTCGACAACGATTTCCGAAGGAATTGTAGCGCATGGCGCATAAGGCAATGTGAGCAACGCTCAATTGCACTCAGGGGAAAATCTCCCGATTGGACGATTACACCATCCAATACGAGAGGAATTCGCGACCGGCTTCGCTGGTCGGAGCACTCAAGACCGTCTCGGTCTCACCAAACTCCACAATTGCACCAGCGCTGAGCATGATAGCGGCATCAGAAATGCGTCGAGCTTGAGAGGGCGCATGGGTGGCAGTCACCAACATGCAACCCGTGCGATCTCGATACTCCTGCAATGCCTTTTCGACGAGCATCGTACCTGCTATATCCATTGAGGCAGTGGGTTCATCGAGCAGCATCACATCAAGGTCTTGCACGAGCAAGCGAGCAAGGGCGACACGCTGTGCCTCACCACCGGAAAGGCCACCGCCACGCGCATCGGCCATATCTTCCATGCCAACTGTGGCAAGAGCTTGCTCGACTCGTTTCGCCACCTCGTCGCGCGACAAGTTGGCAGTTGCCAGAGCAAGTGAGACGTTCCGAAAGACCGTGAAGCCAAACACGTAGCTTTTCTGCGGCATGTATCCCACGGTCAAGCTCTCGTACGTCGCATCGCCTTTGACTTTCACTGAAGATGCGGTGGCAGTCTCAACGCCTGCCAAGATGCGCAAGAGAGTTGACTTGCCGGAGCCATTGGGGCCAACGAGCGCATACGAACGCCCCGATTCGAGCTCGAACGGACCGGTGTCGAGCACGACCCGGTCGCCGTATTGCTTGCGCACAGTGCCCAGCTCAACGGAGAATGCGCCGTTCATCGACCATCGCCTCCGAGCTTGCCACCGCGCGATGCATTCCACGCGACACCCGTCTCAACACCCGACGTACGCTCTTGAAGAGTCAGGGCGATCGAGTTGATGACGAACGAGATCACGAGCAGCACGATGCCGAGCGCTACTGCGTACTCGAAATGCCCCATGTTGGTCTCGAGCATGATGGCAGTGGTCATGACGCGCGTCTTGTACTGGACGTTGCCACCGACGAGCATGACAGCGCCCACCTCGCCGATGGAGCGGCCGAAAGCGACAAACAGAATCGACAGCAGCTGGGAGCGGCACTCGTACAACAGGCACAGAAGCTCGCGCTTGCGCGTGAGGCCCATTCCGTGCGCCGTCTCATGGACGAGCGGCGCGACACCCGAAATCGCCGTAGCTGAAAGACCGCAGACGATGGGCGTGATGAGCACAACCTGTGCTGTCACCATGGCAGGCAACGTGTAGAGCAGCTTGAGCGTGCCGAGCGGGCCCGAACGCGACAGGATGAAGAACACGATGAGACCGGCCAGCACTGGCGGCAGGCCCATGAGCGTGTTGAGTATGCGCATGATGAGCCGTTTCCCACGGAAACGGTACAGCCCCACGCACACGCCGAGCGGCACACCTATCACAGTCGAGATGACCGTCGAGAAGGCGGACATCTGAAGGGTCAGAAGAACAATCTGCGATAGCTCGCTGCCCGGCGTGAACAGTAGGCTGAAAGCTTGAACGAGTTCGTCCATTACCAGAATCGGGCGCGTGACAAAATGCTATCTATTTGCCACGCGCCACGCAATCGAATTGGTAACTACTTGGAGGACTCAAGCAGGTAGAACAGCGGCTCGCCGTATTCCGCAACACCGTAGTCGGCGATGAGCTTGGAAGCCTTCTCGCTGGTCATCCACTCGATGAACGCGTTGGCACCGTCGATGTTGGTGTCAGGCCACTTCTCGGGGCTGATGGCAATCATGGAGTACGTGTTCTTCATATCGTCGGCTTCGCCCAACACGATCTTGAGCGAGTTCTTGGCATCGTTGCTGAGGAACGTGCCCTTGTCGGTCAGGGTGTAGCCCTGACGCTCAGCGGTCTGGGTCAGCGTTGCACCCATGCCTGCACCAGCGTTGACATACCAGTCCAGACCCTCAGGAGTAACGCCAGCGGCTTCCCAAATCTGGAGCTCCTTCTTGTTGGTGCCGGAATCGTCACCACGAGAGACGAACGTCTGACCGGAGTCGGCGATGGCCTTGAAGGCGTCGGCAGCCGTTGTGCAATTGGCAACGCCAGCAGGGTCGTCCTCGGGACCGACGATTACGAAGTAGTTGTACATGAACGGAATGCGCTCAACACCGAAACCCGAGTTGACGAACTCTTCCTCACTTGCCTTGGCATGGACCAGCAGGACATCGGCATCACCCGTCTCGCCCTTCTTGATGGCGGCACCGGTACCTGCGGAGGTGACCTCCATCTGGTAACCCGTGTCAGCTTCGAAGGTGGGCTGCAGGTACGGCAGCAAGCCGGAGTCGTTCACCGACGTGGTGGTTGATACGCGAAGCACCGGGTTTGCGGGCGTTGCCGCTGCAGACGATGCAGCTTCGCTCGACGCAGCTGCAGAGGACGCAGCCTCACTCGAAGCGCTGGCCGACGCGCTCGAAGCACTGCCAGACCCGCTCGAGCATGCAACCATGAACAGCGCGAACATCGCCGCGAAAACGGTTGCAAGCAACAATTTGATCGTAGTTGATTTCTTCATCGTTTCCCTTCCCTCGTTTTACCCAAGCGAAACGCGAAACGGTGTGACCCTTTGCACCGTTTCGTCACGTTTCAGATTACTTGGTCACGAGCGCAAATGAAACGAAATTTCCCGCCGAATGACGCAATATAGTTATCTAATTTATAGATAATAGGCAGAAAACCAACCCGCTTTGAACGTACCAGACAGATCACCAGGTAACTTGTCTGGTAATGCAGCTTGTCTTACACGCGCTCGTAGGCGGTCGAACGACTGGCGCCGACTTTACGCACTTCGCCCGCTTTCACCATCTTGCCAAGCACGTTTTCGACAGTCGCTTCGCTGATATCAGGGAAAGCGTCGAGGATCTGGCGTTTAGAAACGGCCGTGGCAGAACCGAGCACGAAAGCCCTCACGCGTTCCGACTTTCCGCCCGGTTCGCGCGAAGCAGCCTCGAGCGCATCGAACAGACGCTGATAGGTGTCGTGAATGCGCTCAAGCCAGTATAGAGCGTACGA
>JAZLCO010000070.1:0-11784 GCA_045614225.1 Eggerthellaceae bacterium
CCCGAGCCCGCACCGGTCGAAATCATCGATGGCTTCCTCGAGCTCGACCAGGACGGCCTGGCGGCGTTCATCGCCGACCGCGGCCTGGCCATGGACCTCGCCGACATCACGTTCTGCCAGCAGTACTTCCGCGACGAGGAAAAACGCTGCCCCACCATCACCGAGATCAAGATGATCGACACCTATTGGTCCGACCACTGCCGCCACACGACGTTCGGCACCGTGCTCGAGAACGTCGAGATCGACGACTCCATCGTGCAGGCTGCCTTCAACCGCTACCTCGAGATGCGCCACGAGCTCGGCCGCGACGAGAAGCCCATCTGCCTCATGGACATGGGCACCATCGGCGCGAAGTACCTCAAATCGAAGGGCATCCTGAAGAACCTCGACGAGTCTGAGGAAATCAACGCCTGCACAGTCAAGATCAAGGCGAACGTCGACGGCAAGGAACAGGACTGGCTGTTCCTCTTCAAGAACGAGACGCACAACCATCCGACCGAGATCGAGCCGTTCGGCGGCGCGGCCACCTGCGTGGGCGGCGCCATCCGCGACCCGTTGTCAGGCCGCGCCTACGTCTACCAGGCGATGCGCGTGACCGGCGCGGGCGACCCGCTCGTTCCCGTTTCCGAAACCATCCCCGGCAAGCTGCCGCAACGCAAGCTCGTCACCACGGCGGCTGCCGGCTATTCGTCGTATGGCAACCAGATTGGCCTTGCAACCGGCCAGGTCAACGAGCTGTACCATCCCGGCTACGTGGCCAAGCGCATGGAGATTGGTGCTGTCGTGGGTGCGACTCCCGCACATCACGTGCGCCGCGAGACGCCTGCGCCTGGCGACGTCGTCGTGCTGCTGGGCGGCCGCACCGGCCGCGACGGCATCGGCGGCGCCACCGGCTCGTCGAAGGCCCACAAGGTCGAGAGCCTCGAGACGTGCGGCGCCGAGGTGCAGAAGGGCAACGCGCCCGTCGAGCGCAAGATCCAGCGCCTGTTCCGCAACACCGAAGCCTGCCAGATGATCAAGCGCTGCAACGACTTCGGCGCGGGCGGCGTCTCGGTCTCCATCGGCGAGCTGGCCGACGGCCTGCAGATCGACCTGAACAAGGTCCCCAAGAAGTACGACGGCCTCGACGGCACCGAGCTCGCCATCTCCGAGAGCCAGGAGCGCATGGCCGTCGACCTGGCACCCGAGGACGTCGATCGTTTCCTCGAGCTCGCCTACGCCGAGAACCTCGAGGCCACGCCCGTCGCCGTCGTCACCGAGGAGCCGCGCGTTCGCATGACGTGGAACGGCAGCACGATCGTCGACGTCAGCCGCGATTTCCTGGCGAGCAACGGCGCGCCGAAGTACCAGGACATCCACATCCTTTCCGCCGAGCCGTTCGTGCCCGCATGGGCCGGCCTTGCCGACGCGTCGCTTTCCGAGCGCATGACCGCCGTCATGACCGACCTCAACGTCGCCTCGAACAAGGGCCTCTCCGAGCGCTTCGACTCGACGATCGGTGCCGGCACGGTGCTCATGCCGTTCGGCGGCAAGCACCAGCTCACGCCTTCGATGGCCATGATCGCCAAGCTTCCCGTCAACAACGAGACGACCACCACGACCGGCATGGCATGGGGCTTCAACCCCTACATTTCCGAGAAGAACCAGTTCACCGGCGCCTATCTGGCCGTCGTCGAGAGCGTGGCGAAACTCGTGGCCGCCGGCTTCGAGCGCGAGACCATGTACCTGACGTTCCAGGAGTACTTCGAGAAGCTGCGCACCGACCCCACCCGTTGGGGCAAGCCGGCAGCCGCCGTGCTGGGCGCGCTCATGGCGCAGATCGACCTTGGCATCGGCGCCATCGGCGGCAAGGACTCGATGTCGGGCAGCTTCGAGGAGCTCGACGTCCCGCCCACACTCGTCAGCTTCGCCGTGGGCGTCGGCACGACCGAGCGCGTCGTCTCGCCTGAGTTCAAGGGCGCAGGCCATCGCGTCGTGTGCATCCATCCGTACTACGAGGCCGACGGCCTTACGCCTGAGAAGGCGGGCATGCTCGAGGTGCTCGACGCTGTCGAGAAGCTCATCGCCGACGGCAGCGCGCTGGCCGTGGCCACGCCTGGCTACGGATGCGACGCCGAGGCGCTGTTCAAGATGTGCGTCGGCAACGGCATCGGGCTCGATGTCGACGACGCCATGGACACGTCCACCTGGTTCATTCCCGCGTACGGTTCGTTCGCGGTCGAGCTCGCCGACGGCGCAGAGCCTCCGGCCGAGACCGACAACCTGCACGTCAAGCTCATCGGCACCACGATCGACGCGTACGAGATCCGCGCTGGCGGCGAAACCGTCGACCTCGCCGCATTGCAAGAAGCTTGGGAGGGCAAGCTCGAGAGCGTATTCCCCTATCGCGGTGCTGGCGAAGAGGTCGAGACCATCTCGTTCCACGCCGAGGGCAAACCAGCTGCTCCTGCAATCCTGACGGCGAAACCCAAGGTCGTCATTCCCGTGTTCCCCGGCAACAACTGCGAGTTCGACTCGGCGCGCGCGTTCCGCCGTGCTGGCGCCGAAGCCGAGGTGTTCGTTGTGAACAACCTGTCGCCCGCAGCCGTCGCCGAGAGCACCGAGGCGCTCGTGAAGGCCATCGACAGTTCGAACATCGTATTCATCCCCGGCGGCTTCTCCGGCGGCGACGAGCCAGACGGCTCCGCGAAGTTCATCACCGCGTTCTTCCGCGCCCCCGCTGTCACCGAGGCAGTGCGCAACCTCCTGCAGAAGCGCGACGGCCTGATGCTGGGCATCTGCAACGGCTTCCAGGCGCTCGTGAAGCTGGGCCTCGTTCCGTTTGGCGACATCCGCCCGATGGACGCCGACTGCCCCACCCTGACGTTCAACAACATCGGCCGCCACCAGAGCTGCATCGTGCGCACGCGCGTGGCATCCGATCTGTCACCGTGGCTCTCGCAGTGCCAGGTGGGCGACATCCACACCGTAGCCATCAGCCATGGCGAAGGCCGCTTCGTCGCGAACGACGACGTGTTGGCGCAGTTGAAAGCTGGCGGGCAGATCGCCACGCAGTACGTCGACCTCGCCGGCGAGGCGAGCCTCGACATGCGTGCGAACCCGAACGGATCGGTGCTGGCGATCGAGGGCATCACGAGCCCCGACGGGCGCGTGTTCGGCAAGATGGGCCACTCCGAGCGCAGCGGCCACGGCTTGTACCAGAACATCCCTGACGCCAACTACCAGCCGATCTTCGAGGGCGGCGTGAAGTACTTCACCGACTAGAAACAGAAACGCCAACCGCAGCTGATACTGTAGATGACAACCGATAGGATTTCGATTCGCATTTGAAATGCGTTGTAGAAAGGCATAATGAGTTTCAGATACCTGGACGAAAACGACAGAAGCGAGCTCGAGGGTTTGTTCGAGTTCGTGGAGTCGAATTCAATTCATAAGGACTGGTGGCCTCCCATCAGGCAAGAAGTCAGGGACCATTTCTTCGACTTCGAGTGGATGCGTTTCGTGGGCAACTTCGAGGAGGAACGCCTTGTGGCAGTTGCAGGTCTGTTCCTCCATCCTTTCGTATTCGACCACGAGGCGGAGGCAGCTGGCCTGGACCCCGCAGACGTCGCCGAAATCGGACGCTGCGTCGTGCATCCGTCCTGCCAGGGAAAGAACCTCATGTTCTCGATGAGCAAGCAGCTCATCGACCGTGCGCTCATGATGGACAAATCCTGGATTATCGCAGCTGTTCATCCGGACAACGTAGCAGGGCGGAAGTCGCTCGAGCGGCTTGGGATGGCCGAAAAGGGCTTCATCGTTCAAGACGACATCTACCCTCGCTGCATCTACGCAATGCATGTGTAAAGCGCTTTTATAGTTGCTACATCAACTATGCGCTCAAAACGGCGTCGAGCAATTGGCGTGTGTACGGATGTTGCGGATGAAGCGTCACCTCTTGAGCCGTACCCTCTTCGACGATTCTTCCGTTCTGCATGACGACGATGCGGTCGCAGAAATCCTGCGCAAGCGCAAGGTCATGACAAATGAACAGGTACGAAGTGTTCGACTCGCGCGCCACATCGCGCAGCAGCTCGACAATCTGCGTCTGAACTGTCACATCGAGGGCGCTCGTCGCTTCGTCACAAATGATTAATGGAGGATTGGGAGCCAACGCGCGCGCAATGGCAGCGCGCTGGCATTGACCACCGGAAACTTCACGTGGATAGCGATCGCAGAACTGCGCTGGCAGACCGCAGCGGACCAGCAGCGATTGTGCTCGTTCATGCGCTTCCTGCTTGATGACGCCAAAGTTGCGCAAGCTCTCCTCAATGCCCTCACCAAGCGTGCGACGGGGATCAAACGACGAAGCAGGATTTTGGAATACCATCTGCACGTCTTTTGCCATTGCCCTGAGCTCTGCGCCCCGCACGTTCGTCACATCATGACCGTTCAGGATGATTTGCCCAGAAGTCGGGGCAATCAGGCGGGTGACCATTTGGGCGATGGTGGATTTGCCACTGCCTGACCCACCGACGATTCCCACGCATTCACCCGGCATGACGGAAAACGTCGCGTCATCGACCGCTAGGACATCTGGATGGCCTTTGCGTTCAAATCGCTTCGTCAGACCAATGACTTGCAGGATTGGCTCGGGCATGACCTATCCCTCCAGCCTCTCAAGCTTGGGAGCAGCGGCAAGCAAATCACGCGTGTAAGCTGCTGTTGGATTATCCAAAACTCGACCAACACTCCCAAACTCGACCATCTCGCCGTCTTTGAGCACGAGCACGTGGTCGGCTATGGCACGAACGACCCCCATGTTGTGCGTGACCAATAGAATGGTTGTCCCGAGTTTTTCGTTGATTTCTACCAACAACTCTATGACTTGCGCTTGGACGATGACGTCGAGAGCACTCGTTGGTTCGTCAGCGAACAAGATCCTCGGCTCCGAGAGCAGCGCGATGGCGATGCCGACGCGCTGGCCCATGCCGCCCGACAGGTTGAACGGATAGCTCGCAAGCACGCGCTCGGGATCATCAAGCCCCAGAGACGAGAACATGTCCATCGCAAGCTTGTCGCATTCGGAACGGTTGATCGAGCGATGCGCCAACATGCTTTCATAGATCTGATCGCCAATGCGCCTGATGGGCGCGAGAGCCGCAAGACAGTCCTGGAATACGAACGCGAAATCGGAACCGCAGAGAAGACGAAGGTTTCGCGCTGGCATATCGGGAATGGACGATCCCTCGTACCATATATCGCCACGTGTCACGCAGCCATTCGCTCCAAGCTGCCCCATAGCGGCTTTGATCAGTGTCGACTTCCCGCTGCCCGATTCACCCACAATGCACACGACCTCGCCGGGCATGACGGAAAACGACACGTCATGCACAACGGCGACACCGTTGTAAGAGATATCGACATGTGAGTATTCGAGCAGCGGTTCAGTCATTGTTTCCTACCTTGATTGGAACCTGAAAGTTCCAATGGGGCACCTTCCTTGAAGATGCCCCATTCCGTTTACACGTCTAAATCGACGGTGATCTCGTAGTAGTCGCACGGATGGGCGACCATTCCCTTGACGTTTGCCTGGCTTACGATGCCCATTTCAAGGAACGATGCAAAGAAGTAGCCGTGGTCATCGAGGAGGGCTTGGCTCATCTGGGTAGCGAGCTTACCACGCTCATCGACGTCGAACGTGGTGTGCAACTTCGCGTACAACTCGTCGACCTTCTCGGAAGCATATCCTCCGTAGTTCTTGGAAGAATCGCTCAGGCATGAAGCCTTGAAGAAGTAATCTGGATCGCCAGTCGGAGACGTAACCAATGCGCTCACGTACACATCCCAGCCACTCTTGTCCTTGCGGAGGTCGGCGTGGTTGCTCGTGCTGTTCACCTGGATGTCGAAACCGATGTCCTTCAGCGACGCCTGTGCAGACTCAGCGAGCAGCGGGAGCTCCAAGCGACCAGGATAGGTGAGCCAGCGAATCGTCAGCTTCTGTCCATCTTTCTCGCGAATGCCGTCACCGTCGGAGTCGACCCAACCGGCTTTCTCGAGCAGCTCCTTAGCACCAGCAGGATCGTACGCCTCCGTGGTCACGGAGTCATCGCCGAACTTCATCGATGCAGGGAACGGACCCTTCGCAGGCTGGCCGCGGCCGTTCAGAAGCGTCTTCACGAAGCCTTCCTTGTCGATGCCCATGGAAAGGGCTTTACGAACAGTGTCGTCCTGCACGATGGCCGAGTCGTAGTTGAACTCACCGAAGAATACACGGCTCGTGAAGTTGTCGGAGATGTTGTACTTGTCGTTCTGGAACAACGCATAGCTCGCATATGCGAGACCGTATGTGGCGTTTACCTCGCCAGACTGCAATGCGCTCTGAAGCGAATCGGCATCGGAGAACGCACGCACGATAACCTTGTCGACATTCGGCGTGCCGTTCCAGTAGTTCTCACTTTTCGTCAACGTGATCTCGTTGTCGTTGAGGTCAGTGGCCACGTAGGGGCCTGTTCCCACGACAATGCTTTGGCCGGTGACACCTGCCTGCATGTCGACGATGCAGCCGTATGGGTCACACAGGTAGTTGATGAGCGCTGGGCACGGCTCGCTCGTCTCGATGGTCACAGTGTTGCCCTCGGCAGTGATGTTGCTGATCTTCATGTCTCCGGGCGCACGATCGTGCGTAGCGATCAGATCATCAAGGCATTCCTTCACAGCCTCGCCGTCCACTGCACGACCGTTAGAGAACGTCACGCCGTCGCGCAGCGTAATCTTCACGTGCGTGTCGTCGACGAACTCGTAGTCCGTTGCCAGCCATGACTCGGGCTCCATGGCATCGCTGAACTTGAACAACGTCTCGCCCACACCGTAGCGCAGACACGACCAGCCGAAATAGCCTTCATGCGGGTTCAAGCCATTGTCTTCCATCTGCACACCGTAGCCCGTCGTGCCGTAGACAAATGTCTTCCCACCTGCGGCAGCCGATGCGGCGCTTCCTGATGCGCTCGAGGATGACTGCGATCCACCGCAGCCCGCAAGTGCAACGGCGAGTGCCATGGCAAGTGCGATCGCCAACAGGGCAAAGCCATTACGCTTCCACTTGATGTTCTTCATTTTTCCTCCCTTTTTTGTCTTGCTCATGAAACCCCGACAGTTTCTACACTTCACCGTCGGGTGTTTCCTTTTTCTTTCGCAACCACCCTTGACCACCTGGAACGGTCTTCCGATGCTGTGGATCCATGAAATCGCGAATCGTGTCGCCCAACAGATTGAACACCATGACTGCGATGAAGATTGCGATGCCCGGCGATACGATCGTCCATGGAGCCGTCTGCAACAAGCTGCGGTTGTCACTCATCATCGAGCCCCACTCGGCAACTGGAGGTTGTGCGCCGAGGCCCAGGAACGACAAGCCTGCGAGCTCCATCATCATGGTGCCGATGTCGAGCATGGCCGTTACGAGCAGGGGGCCGGCTATGTTGGGCAAAATGTGCCGGAATATGAGCTGCGCTGTCGAGCAGCCTGCAAGGCGCGATGCAGCAAGATATGGTTCGTTCTTCTGTGCAAGCGTAAGGCCACGGGCGATACGGGCATATTTCGGCCAGCTGATGGCTGCGAGCGCGAGCACGGCGTTCATCATACCGCCCCCGAGCACGCTTGCGATTGCAAGAGCGAACACAAGGCCTGGGAACGCCAGAAACACGTCGGACGTGCGCATGAGCACAACATCGAGTTTGCCTGTCTTCCAACCGCACACGACACCGATTGCCGTGCCGATTACTGCAATCATAGCCACAAGTGCAAGCGTCGAGAAAATTGACGACTGAGAGCCAATGACGATGCGTGAGAATAGGTCGCGGCCATAACGGTCGGTACCTGCCAGATGTTCCGCACTCGGCGGCTGCAACGCATTCGAGAGGTTCTGGATGTAGGGGTCGTACGGGCAAAGCACGGGCGCAAACACTGCCACAGCCAACACAAGCAAGGCGAACACAGCGAACACGATAAGCTTCACACGAGTGAAGTCGCGCTTGACCTTTTGTTCGCGTACGGTGACACCGTCTTCGCCAGACTTGGTCGAACGGGACGGTCCCCTTTGGCTCGTTTTCTCTGCCGCCATCATTCCTCACCCCCCAATCGCACGCGGGGGTCGAGGTAGTGGTACAGCAGATCCGCGATGAGATTGACCGCCACGTAGATGATGGCCATCCACACCACGTAAGCCTGGATCATCGGGTAGTCGCGCATCGTGATCGAATCGACTGCAAGTTTGCCGACGCCGTCCCATTGGAAGATGGTCTCGACAATGGCAGTGCCGCCCAGAAGGTCGCCGATGGAAAGCGCAAGGAGCGTAACGAGCATGATCATAACGCTCTTGAGCACGCTCTTCGTGAGGATGCGCCTCTCGGGCACACCGCGCGCGCGAGCACCCGCCACATAGGGCTTGTCCAGCTCGTCGAGAACGGTTGCACGAATCTGGCGCGTGTACTTAGATGCCATCGCGATGGCAAGCGTGGCCGTCGGCAGGATGATGCCCGGACCTGAAATCGCCTCGATGCCCGTTTTGCCGATGTTCGCCGAAATGACCGGCAGCCACCCCAAATTGATGGCGAACACAAATATGAGCAACAATGCGACGAAAAAGTTCGGCAGAGAGTTGCCAACGAAGCTCAAGACGCGGATGAGGTAATCGGTGAAACGGTTCTGTTTTACAGCTGCAAGGATACCGAGCGGCACCGCTATTACGACTGTCGCGAGAACCGATGTGAAGGTCAACAGGATGGTCGCCGGCAGTTTCGACGTGAACGTGGTGAACACATCCTTGCCTGAAACATAGCTCGTACCCATATCGCCTGTGATCAGACCGCCGAGCCAGTTGAAGTACTGTACAAGAAATGGTTGGTCAAGCCCAAGTTCATGTCGCTTTGCATCAATGAGCTCCTGCGTGACGGCCACGCCTTGATTCTCCAGCACAGCTGTAACTGCATCACCACCCGCGAGGTACATCATGCCGAACGACAGCAAAGTGATGCCGATGAGAATCGGAATCAGCTGAACTAGACGTCGAACAATGTAGTGCTTCATGAACCAACTCCCACAAACAAACTACTTGAGAGCCTCAATCATGAATAGCGGTGACGACGCGTAGAACGCCTGCTCGCTTTCGGACCAGATATCCATCCAAACGTCCTCGTCGGCACTCACCCATGAAACGCCGAGCCGTTCGAGCACGGCTAGATCCCATTGCGGACGCATGATGGGCGTCAGCGGCAGCTCGAGCGCGATTTTCTCGCATCGGAGCGATTGAGCATCTGTGGCAACCGAGTCCTCATCGTAACATTCGAGCGTTGTCCGCTCCTGGTCGCTACGTCGTGCAGAATCGATCTGCTCGTCGACGAGATAGCGGTACCAATTCGCGTCAAACACAACGAGCTTGCCGCCTGGCCGCAGAACGCGCAACCATTCAACATAAGCCCCTTCGGGGTCGCGCATGAGCCACGTGAGATTCCTCGACACCACGATGTCGAACGATTCATCATCAAACGGCAAGTTGGAAGCATCACATTGATGGAAGGAGACGCGAGCCTCAGGAACTTCCGCTGCAACGTTCGCACGAGCGCGGTCGAGCATCTCGGAGCTCATGTCAACTGCATCGACCTCGCACCCTTCCTCAGCAAGCAAAACGGTGAAGAAGCCGGGGCCGCAGCCCAAATCGAGCGCACGAGCAGTGCGTCCATCCATGCTCGCAGCAACAATGGAGCCGGACGCCGCTCTACCGAGCGCTCGTTGCCAAGCGCAATGACGCCCATCTGACAACTCACCGCGCACGCCGTTCGAATAAGTCCTTGCACGCTCATCCCAGTACTCCAAGATGGTGGACCCTAGTGCGTCGATCGTGCTTTTGTGTGCCATGCGATTTCTCCCAATGATATTACTAATATCTAATTCGTAACATCATCAGTGTATCGCATGGCTATCTTGCAGACGAGAACAATTTCTGCGACGGAAGTGAAAAGGGGACCAAAAGGCAACCTGAGCCCTCGCCGAGCCCCAAGCAGCCAGTTATTCCTGAGTGCTCCAAATGCGGCCGGTCTCAGACCAGTTCTCCCACACCTGCGCATCGCCGTCGATGGCGTACTCGCGCAAGCGCACGTCGGTCAAGTCGGGCTCGCTGTCCGTCGTGAGGTAAAGGCGCACGCGGTCATCGGGAATCTCGTCGGGCGAGAGCATCGAGTAGCCGTACGCCTGCCACTCCGACGCGTCAGCACCCATAGCTTCGAGTATGGTCGCCTGCAGGTCGAGATGGCTCACCGGCGTCATGTCGTTGACCATGGGAAGCTCGTCTAGCTCGGCCGATTGCGCCGGCTTCACGAACATGATGGGCGTGCTGGTTTCCTCGATGGGATCGAGCGTGATGGTCCAGTAGCCGTGGTCGGCCGTCACGATGATCGTCGTATCGTCGTAGACGCCGACATCCTTGAGGTACTGAATGTACGTCGCTACGATGCGTAGCGCGCCGATCGACTGCGGGATGACGCTCGAACCGTCCGTGCCCAGGTTGTTCACGTTCTCGTCGTAGTTGAACGGATAATGCGAACCGAGCAGGTGGATGAAGCGGAAGCCGCCCTTGTAGCCGGCCTTCTCGTCTTCGAGCGTGAGGCCGTATTGATTGAGACGGTTGTAGTAGCGGATGTCGTCGATAACGTAGATGGTCTCCTCGGGTGGCGCCGCGGGATCGTACTTGACGATCATCGCGTTGATGCTGTCGGTGTAGTACCAGAACGCCCACTTGAGCGGCCACGGCGCGTTGCGGTACAAGCCCATCTGGTACAGCGCGTACAGCGCTCCACCGAAGTCGAGCGTCTCCGACGAGAGCTTGTGCATGTTGACCGGCAGATCGGTGATCCTGTTCTGCTCCTCCTGCGGCAACATGCCGATAGTCAGCGAGTCGGTGTACAAGCCAATCGAATAGCCCTGGTCAGCCATGTCCTGCAGGAACGTGCTACGCGCATAGCGCTGCGCCTTGTACGTCGAGAACGGCTCGTCGGGTGTGGGCATCTGTCCGGTCATCATGAACGGGATTGCGAAACGCGTGGGAATCATCGCCGACGTCGCGTTCTTGAAGTACGTGAAACCGGTGAACTCGTCGAGCACTTCCTGCGTGATGTCGTGTTTGTTGCGCAGCGCGGAGTTGAGATAGGCGTTGTCGTAGGTGTCGAGCACGAACACGATGACGTTGTGGTTCGGATTGACCGTGAAGAGCTGGTCCTCGGTCATGACGACTTCGGTGCGGTGCGCCAGGTCGGTGTTGAGCGCATCGCCTCCCCCGCCGTTGACCTCGGTGAGCTCCGCAGGCGCAAAGAACAGGCTGGCCGCGCCGACGAACTGCACGACAAACAGGAACGTCGAAAGAATCGCGACTGCGCCTTGCGCGCGCTTGTTGCGGAAATGACCGTACGTGAGCACGCCGACGATGATGGCAAGCCAAACGACCGTTGAGAGCACTTGCATGCCCATGTAGTCGGTCCAGACAATCGTATCGCCATTTGCAAGCGGAAGCCCCACGTTCAACACGAGCGCCTGCACGTAGGCAGCCAGGCCGACCGCGAACGTGAGCATGAGCATGAAGCCGAACAGGCGGCCCCTGCACGCCGAGATGAGGAACGACCAGCCGATGATTATGGCGAGCGACGTGGGCAGGGTCACCCACCACACGTCGGCGACCGTGAACACGAGCGAACCGACCGAGCCGCCCACGACCTCGAGCGGCGCGAAGACGAAAATCGTGCAGATGGTGAAGGT
>JAZLCO010000071.1:0-3478 GCA_045614225.1 Eggerthellaceae bacterium
TGCAGCGGACCAGTACCCGGCTCCCCTCGCGAAGAGCTCGACCGCCGCTCTCCTCATATCAGCATCGTGCCCGGTTGATGGTTTAGACCCCATAAAGAAAACCTCCCATTTCCTGTTGTCCAAGAAATGGGAGGCAGTTCAGCTCGGTGCCGGCGGCCCCCTTCTTCGTTCTTGGTTGATTGGAAACGAGCTACGAGCTATTGCGCAGCAACCACAACGGCACCGAGCATGTAATCGAGCATTTGCATGTAGCGCTCGAGCCCTTCCTCAGCCTTGCCCGGTTCACGATAGCAGTCACGATAGTCCATCATCAGCCCATGGAAGCTGCAAATCTCTAGTTCGTTGAGGACGTCGATGGTCGTCCCGCTGAGTTTATACGGAGCCATGCAACGATTGAGCGTCAGCAGATTGCGTTCTTGGATGCTCGAGCTGAAGAACAGCATGACCTGGAACCCGCTGAGCTTGCGCCAGCTTTCTGGAAACTCCTGGTAATACGTGAAGATTGCATCGTTGAGCGCGTCCTCGTTCGCTTTCCAAAACATTAGCTCGAATGCATCGACATGGGCGAATGCTTGTCGACCGAACGAACGCCACATCTCAACATGCTGGTAAAGCGGATCATCGTTTTGGGTCAGAAGATCGTTCAAATCGGCCATGTAGTCTTCGAGGAATTTGACACACGCCACCAAAAGCAAGTGGTCCACGCTGTCGAAATGCCGATACACCGCACCGGTCGTGCAGCCTGCAGCCGCAGCTATCGTGCGGATGGACACATCTTGGGGGTCGTGTTCGGCGAGCAGTTCATATGCCGCTTTGATGAGGTCAGCTTTCTTGCTCCGCCCCACTCTTTTTCTCTCCCTCGACACCATGCTGCGCCCAAGGGGCGCGCCAAACGGCTCAAGCGCTAGAGCATCTGCCCGAATCGTCATAGCTTCTCAATTCGTTTATTAGACCGCATCATACTACCACTACTTTAATCAGTTCGGAATCGCGCTTTCCATCATCGCGCTCGTGCTGCTGTTCGGCTTCTTCGTGACGTCGGTCAACTCAGCTACGTATGTGCTGTCGATGCTTACGTCGTTTGGTGACACAACCCCAATCGAGGCTGGCGTGGAAACGGAAGCGGAAGCGACCGCACTCGAGGCGTAATGTATTCGCAAAACGCAAATGCACTGATGCTATGGCGCCATATGCAGCTCAATCTCGAATCGAACTGCATATGGCGCTTCCCTTGGATTCGCGTACAATTGTGGAACCACGTTCGTCATTGATGAGCATTTGAGCCGAATTCCCTTATCATCCTGCGGAAAGGGAGGTCCAGTGAGCACTATCTCGATTGCAGAAAATCCCGCAAGCCCGCAAACTACACGCGAGGTCATGATTGCATGCGACACGCTTCGCACCGAAATCGAACATGTCATGGAGGTTCAGGGCGTTGAGCGTCGCGTCATTTGGATCGAGCACTTGCTTCACAACATACCGACGAAGCTGACCGCAGCACTGCAGGAAGCCATTGACGGCATCGACGATGCTGACCGTGTGCTGCTTGGATTCGGAAATTGCGGTAACGCGATTCAGGGGTTGGTGAGTGGGGGCTTCGAACTCATCGTGCCGAGGCTCGACGACTGTGTGTCGCTCGTGCTGGGGTCTCAACGCTATCGCGAGCGCTATTCGCGGGAACACCACGCGTTCTACCTCACAGACGGTTGGATCAGCGGGTCGCGAACCATCGAAGCTGAATACAACGAAATGATTGAAGATTACGGCGAGGAGGAAGCCGACGAGCTCATGAACATGATGTACGTCAATTACAACACGATGGCGTACCTGGATACGGGCCTTTACGATATAGAAGCGTTGATGGACCGCACGCGTCATTTGTGCGAGGTGATCGAGACCGAACAGGTTGTAGAGCCCGCCACGTTGGCATATGTCGAGCGGCTCGTGTGCGGACCATGGCCGGAAGACCTATTCGTGCACATCGGCCCCCACGAAACTATTCCTTCCTCCCCCTTCCTGGAGCCCGGGGCCGTAAGATGACGCCTTTCCGCGCGTCAGACCGCCCGAGATGCGTTTGATATCATAGGCCGATGGAACAGAACGACAGCATATCGACCAAGTCCAAGAGCTCACAAGAGCTTCGCGGTGTGCTGTACTCGATAGTGGGAGCTTCATGCTGGGGGTTCTCGGGCACCTGCGTGAGCTATTTGGTTGATAAAAACCAAGTGGATATTCCCTGGCTAGCTTGCACGCGTCTCATTGTTGCTGGATTGCTGTTCCTCGCCGTGGCATTCGTGCGCGACCGCGATAAGTTCATTGTGCTCTTCCATGACCGCAAATTGATGGCTCACACGTTCCTCTATACGTTGCTGGCTGTCGTGCTCATGCAAATCAGCTACATGTCAGGCATCAAGTACACGAACGCGGGAACGACGCTTCTGCTTCTGGAAGTGAGCGTGCCCATCGTGCTCATCATCGAGTGCATTCGCGGACGACGACTGCCCAAACCCGTAGAGACATTTGCGCTCGCTCTGGCCGTGGGCGGCGTGCTCTGCATCGCAATGCAGGGCAATTTGGGTTCTATCGGCATCAATCCGCTTGGACTTATGTGGGGTTTACTGTCGGCTGTAGCGAATGCAAGCTACATTCTGCTGTCGGTGAAAGTCGTGGAAAAATGCGGATCGCTCGTGCTAAACGGTGTTGCCATGACGCTCGGTGCCATCATTCTGGCACCTTGGGCCCACCCTTGGGATTCGACGGTCACGCTCGATGCCTCTGGTTGGCTCGTGTTTTTCGCGATCGTGCTTGTTGGCACGATGTTCGCCTACGCTATTTACCTGCGCGGCGTTGCGTTGTGCGGCACCGTGAAAGCTAGCCTCGTGGGAGTGGCCGAACCAATTTCGGGTACTGTTATTTCGGCGCTGTGGCTCGGGACTGTTTTCTCGGGTTGGGATTTTCTTGGTGGCGCGCTCATCATCGCCATGATGATCATCGTTGCACTCAGCAAATCGTGATCCGGAAAACAGAAAACCCCTCCTGCTTATCATGAATTGCAGGAGGGGCCGAGTTGATTATTCGAACGCTTTAGAATCGTACGGTCGCAGTTTTGTGACGAGAGGTCCCGTGGCGGCTAAATTTGGACGCGATTCGCTTGATTCCGCCGACAAGCAAATCGATAGAGGTTGTCGTGTTGCCGTTCTCGTCCACGACGACGGCACAAGCTCCACATGTCAGAACATGATTCTTGCTGCTGCTCATTACAACTCCCCTCTCCGTCTATTCCTCCATTGACGTCAGTATTGCACGTCATGAAGAATCTGAATAGCGTATCTTTATCATGCTTATCATGAGTATTCATCATGTTTTGAATCAACAGAAACAATCTCCCCGAGGGAAACCCGGTTCCCTCCGGGAGGTTGCTCAATTCGGATATGAACAAACAACCCTTTCGCCAAACTGCAGCGCCCCAAAAAGATTT
>JAZLCO010000072.1:0-7025 GCA_045614225.1 Eggerthellaceae bacterium
CGGCCCCCGTGCCAATTGGGCCAAAAGGGGCCGGGGGCCAGGGCACCGACTCCCCACCACAAACGGCCATCACGTCACAGAGAGAACTATGAGAATAGAAGTATCATCCCGAGAGCTCGCCACAGGTGAACGACTCGTAATCACGAAAAACAGGTTCATGCCCGAAGCAACGGGCGAACCGCAGCCCGACGACCTGCCCCGCGCATGCATCGTCACCGGCATCCACGGTGACGAACTCGAAGGGCAGTATGCTGTGTTCGAGCTCGCTCGCCGTTTGCGCGAGAACCCCCAGCATCTGCACGGTATCGTCGACATCTACCCCGCCGCCAATCCGACGGGCATCGGCGCAATCGAGCGTGGCATCCCCCAGTTCGACCTGGACATGAACCGCATCTTCCCAGGGAACAACGCCGCATCGCCCTTCGAGGCGATGGCCGCCGAGCTCGTCGCCGATGTGGAAGGCGCCTCCGTTGCCTTCGACATCCACGCAAGCAACATCTTCCTGCGCGAGATTCCGCAAATCCGCATCAACGAAATCTGGGCCGAACGGCTGATTCCACTTGCGAAACGCGCCAACGTCGATTTCGTCTGGATTCACGCCAACGCGACGGTGCTCAAGGGTACGTTCGCCTACAGCATGAACGCACTCAGCGTTCCCACGCTCGTCGTCGAGGCAGGCGTGGGCATGCGCATCACGCCTGAAGTCGGTGAACAGCTTGCGGATGGCATGCTGGCCGTCCTTGCGGAAGTCGGCATTTGGGCAGGCCCCGTCCCCGAGGTGCGCACACCCACGATCAGCACCGATGGCGAAGTGTCGTTCGTGAACGCAGACGTGGCGGGCGTTTTCGTCCCCAATGTCGAACACAGCTTGCATGTAGAGAAAGGTCAACTCATCGGACGCATCATCGATTGTGGTGAGGGCGCAGTGCTTCAAGAGCTCGTGGCACCCGCAAGCGGATTGCTGTTCACCCTCCGCGAATACCCGATCGTCTACCCTGGCAGCTTGATAGCCCGCGTGCTGGGAGGCGATCTTTCATGATCGAGCAGATCATCGCCAAGTTCAGCATGCCCTATCGTGAGAGCCTCGTCATGCAAGCGTTCTCGTTCGGCATCGACGAAGAGGGGCGCACGCTGGGTGGCGGCGCTTTGACGGACGGAATGGACCGCGCGCTCTGCCTCGTTGCAGGTTTGCGCGGTGATGAAGTGCAGCAGACGTTCATCTGCGCCCGCCTCGTCGAACGCCTCCGCCAGCTGGAAGCCGAAGGCGCGCTCACGCCAAACAACCTGATTACAGTCATCCCTTGCGCCAACCCCGCATCCATGGCGATCGGCTGGCGCTTCTGGCCTGGCGACAAGACCGACATCAACCGCATGTTTCCCGGATACGACCAAGGCGAGACCACGCAGCGCATCGCCGCTGCCCTGTTCGAGCAGGTGAAGGGCTTCCGCTACGGCGTGCATTTCGGCAGCTTCCACCTGCAGGGTGACTTCCTACCCCACGTGCGCGTGATGCACGGGCCGGGCTCGACGGGCAATCACGGAGCAGATTTCGGGCTGCCCTATGTGCTTCACCACATCCCAGGCTCGTTTGACACCACGACGCTGCATTACAACTGGCGTCTGTGGGACACGGAAGCATACACGCTGTACACGAAGGAAACGGAGCTGGTGAACGAGAAGTCGGCGGACGAAGTCGTTCAGGCGGTGTTGAGATTTGCAAACGCCCGCGACATCGTACGCTTGCCCGGCCAACCCGACCAGCCTTGCCACCCGGCAACTGAGCTCGGCGAACGGGCGCTCGTGGGTGTTGCGGTGCCAACGGGAGGCGTCTTCTGCCCGAAGACGCAAATCGGCGACACCGTTTTCAAAGACCAGGAGCTGGCGGCCATCATCGATCCGCTCCGCGGCTCGGTCTTGACCGAACTTACTGCACCTTGCGACGGCGTCGTTCTTTACACCGCCCGCACGCCACTCGTGAATGAAGACACGCTGGCATTCCAGCTGGTTCCGACGGATGCAGCAACGATTGACGACGACGAGCAGCGCGGCAACTTCCTCGATCCCGAAGCTTAGCAGCATATGAGTGAGTCAGAGGTCAGGGCACCGACTCACTGACGACCCCCAACTTACTCCTTCACGCTCAGGCAGCGCATGGCGTTCAGGATGGCGAGCACCGACACTCCCACGTCGCCGAACACGGCCAGCCACATGTTGGCGATTCCAATCATGGGCAAAGCCAGAATCATGATGGCGATCTTCACCGCCAGAGCAAACACGATGTTCTGCTTGACGATGCCAAGCGTCTTGCGCGCGATGCGGATGGCACGTGCGATGTTGGAGGGCTTGTCGTCCATGAGCACGATGTCGGCCGCCTCGATGGCAGCATCGGATCCCATGCCGCCCATGGCGATGCCCACGTCAGCACGCATGAGTACAGGTGCGTCGTTGATGCCATCGCCGACGAATGCCACATTGTGGTTCGTGCCCGCATTGGCCTCGAGCAGCGACTCGACAGCATCTACCTTGTCCTGCGGCATCAGCTGCGAGCGAACCTCGTCCACACCGAGCTCGCGGCCCACGGCGTCGGCAACTTCCTTGCGGTCTCCCGTCAACATGACCGTCTTCTTGACGCCGGCAGCATGCAGGTTGTCGATGGCCTGCTTAGCATCGTCTTTCATCATGTCTGCAATGATGATGTGGCCGAGATACTCGCCGTCGACCGCAACGTGCAAGATGGTGCCGACGAGCTTGCAATCGTGGTAGAGTTGGCCGTTTTCCGCCATGAGCTTATCGTTGCCGACGAGCACCTCATGCGAGTCGATTCGCGCAGACACGCCCTCGCCCGAAATCTCCTCGACGTTCTCGATCTTGTCGCGATCGATCACGCCGGAATAGCTGTCCACCACCGAAAGCGCGATGGGATGGTTGGAATACGACTCGGCGTGAGCGGCGTATGACAGAAGCAGGTCCTTGTCAACACCGCCATGGGCATGCACGGCAACGACGCCGAACGTGCCGCTGGTGAGCGTGCCCGTCTTGTCGAAAGCGATGGTGTCGACCTTGGAGAGGGCCTCGAGATACGTCGACCCCTTCACGAGGATGCCCTTGCGACTGGCAGCGCCGATGCCACCGAAGAACGACAACGGCACGCTGATGACCAGGGCACACGGACAACTGACCACCAGGAAGATGAGCGCGCTGGAAACACCTTGCGTCCAGCTGTAACCGAGGAACAACGGGCAGACGATGGCCATAAGTAATGCAACGCCCACCACGACGGGCGTGTAGATGCGTGCAAAACGGCTGATGAAGGTCTCGCTGCGGGACTTCTTCTCGCTGGCGTTTTCCACCAGTTCCAAGATGCGCTGAACAGTTGAGTTTTCGGCGGTGGACGAAGTGCGGATCGTCAACATGCCGGTCATGTTGACACAACCGCTTGCGACTTCGGCGCCTTCCTCGACCACGCGCGGCACCGACTCGCCGGTGAGCGCCGACGTGTCGATCTGCGAACGCCCCGAGACAACCACGCCGTCGAGCGGAATGCGCTCGCCGGCTTTCACGACAACCTCGGAGCCCACAGCGACCTCGAAGGGGTCGACCTGCTCGATTTCGCCAGACTCGTTCAGCACGTTGGCGTAGTCGGGCGCGATGTCCATCATGTCCGATATCGATTTGCGCGTTTTGCCAACCGCATAGCTTTCGAACAGCGAACCTACCTGGTAGAACAGGATGACGGCAGCACCCTCGGCCATGTGCGGCTCGCTCTCGGGAAAGAACACGAGCGCAAATGCGCCGATGGTGGCGATGGCCATGAGCAGGTTCTCGTCGAACGGCTGCCTGTGCGTGATACCGTGCCATGCTTTGGCCAGAACGTCGTAGCCGGCAATGAGATACGGGATGAGGAACGCGACGAATTCGACCCAAAGCCCGTACGGCAACGAGTCGAAAACGCCCGCAATCTCGAGCACTTCCATGATTACGAAAATGCCGAGGGCTACGAGTATGCGGTTGCGCTTCTTCTTTTGCTTCTTGTTCATCGGCGCCTCTGTCGCGGTTACCTGCGCGGAACTAGAGCAAAACCTCGCAGTCCGGCTCGATATCGGCGAACAGCTTGACGACCTTCTGCAGGTTCGCATCGAACGTTTCGTCGGTGCAATCGAGCGTGAGCTTGTAGGTCATGGCGTTGACCGACACTTTGTTCACGCCGTCGAGCTTCTCGGCAGCCGCCTGGATCTTCCCAGCGCAATTCGCGCACAACTCGCCATCGAGCTTGTAAACTTTTCTCATTTCTTTCCCCTTTTACCTGGACATATGAATATCTGTTCATTTGTTTAAATGTACTATAGAGGAAATCTGGCGCACGGTCAAGAGCGATGTTGCCTCAACCGACCAAAAGGCTCGCCCATGCGGTATCCTTTCACCAAGGCCCAAAGCGAAAGGACATGCTATGACCAACGAAGCGATCGACACCAAAGCTTTCCGCTCCATGAACTACGGCATGTACATCATCTCGACCAAACGCGGCGACGAGCTCGTCGGTTGCGTGGTCAACACGTTCCAACAGGTGACGTCGAAGCCCGCGCGTGTGAGTGTCGCCATCAACAAGGAAAACTACACGGCTGGTGCTGTGCTCGAAGCTGGACGCTTCGAAGCCATCGTGCTTTCCGAGAGCGCCTCGATGGAGCTCATCGGACGCTTCGGGTTCAAGACGAGCGCTGAAATCGACAAGTTCGCTGAAACGCCCCACAGCTTCGACGAAGCGGGTGTCCCCTTCGTCACCGAGGGTGCCGTCGCGCATGTCGGCGCGCGCGTGATCGAATCGATCGACGTGGGCACGCATTACCTGATTGTCGGCGAAGTCGAATGCGCCGAGGTGCTTTCGAGCGAGCCTCCGATGACCTATGCGTACTACCACCAAGTTAAGGGCGGCAAGACCCCTCCGAAGGCTTCGAGCTACGAAGAGAAAGCCGATGAACCTGCCGTCGCAACCGAAGCAGCTGCGCCGCAGGAAGACGCGAAGCCCCGCTATGGCTGGCGCTGCATGATCTGCGGATACGTCGTCGAGATGGACGAGCTGCCCGACGACTTCACGTGCCCGATGTGCGGCATGGGCCGCGACATGTTCGAGCGCATCGAGCTGTAAAGGCGAAACGAAGAGATAACGCGACTGCTTCCCTGGCCCATTGCAAGCAATGGGCCAGCATGTTTATTAGCCTGAATTAACGTCCCATGTCGGAGAGGATTTTCGCCAGGACCTCTTCGACACTTGCTATCGTCTCATCGGCAGCGTCTCGTGCAGCCTCGCTCGCTGATTCCATAGCATACGAATGCCCAACGAGCTCGAACATCTCGACGTCGTTGTCAGCATCGCCGAACGCGATGCACTCGCTCGGATCGATGTTCAACGCATGGCAAACCGACGCCACACCAGCCGCCTTGCTCACGCCCGTCGCGATCATGTCAATCCAGTCGCGCCCTGCCAACACCACTTTGCAGCGATCCGAATAGTTGCCCATCCAGTAGTCGCAATCAGGATCAAAGGCGGCATGGTACGCAGAGATCTTCCAATACGGCTCGGGAACAGCGGTCACATCATCGACGATCGTGACGTCGAAGTTCAAGATGTTCCGCAGATGGTCGATGAAAGCGGGATTGTCGGATTGCACGTAGCACGTCTCGACGCCGCCGACGTAGAGCTCGCATTCGGGCTTCGCCAAGACCGCCCGCACCAACTCATCGCCAAGCTCGCGGTCGATCGCAACGGCACCGACGAGTTCGCCGGCAACGCATGGGACGGCGCCGTCCTCGGCGACGAATGCATCCACGCATCCGACGGGCGCGAACACTTTCCTCAACCCCGTGAGTTGGCGCCCGCTCGCAGGAACGAAAACGATTCCCGCCTCGATGATGCGCTTGATCAACGCAACTGTCTCATCAGATAGTTCCGGTTGACCCGCAGGGAGCAATGTCCCATCCACGTCACATGCAATCAGACGAGGTGTCATCGTCCCTCCAAATCAAACAATTACTGCAAATACCATGCACGTATAGTAGCAAATGCTCCTAACGCATGATGGCACAGTGCTCCCAGGGAAGCGTGTGCCATCATGCCGCTTCTATTCCAGATACGCGCCAGTCTGCCTGCCCCACAGCAGAGCGTATTCCCCACCCTGCTCGATAAGCTCGGCATGCGGTCCGTCTTCGGCAATCTTGCCGTCGGCAAGCACGACGATGCGGTCGAGGCTCGCAACCGTCGACAGGCGGTGAGCCACCACGATGCTCGTGCGACCAGCCATCAAGCGACCAAGCGCCTCCTGCACGAGCCGTTCGCTCTCGCTGTCGAGCGCGCTCGTTGCCTCATCGAGCACGAGAATCGGGCAGTCGGCCAACATGGCGCGCGCGATGACGACGCGCTGGCGCTGACCGCCCGAAAGCTTCACGCCTCGCTCTCCCGTGATGGTGTCGAAGCCCTGCGGGAGCTTCTCGATGAACTCGAGCGCGTTGGCTTGGCGTGCCGCTTCGCGGATTTCGTCCATGGTCGCATCGGGCTTGCCGTAGGCGATGTTCTCGGCAATCGTGCGGTGGAACAGAATCGACTCTTGTGGCACATAAGCTATCTGGCGGCGCAGGCTCTGCTGCGTGCAGCGTGCGATGTCCTGGCCGTCGACCAGGATGTGCCCCTCCTGGATGTCCGAGAGCCTCAGCAGCAGCTTCGTGAGCGTGGTCTTGCCCGCACCGCTCATGCCCACGAGCCCCACGCGCTGTCCCGCGGGAATGTGCAGGTCGAAGTCCTCGAACACGCGCGTCTCGACGCCGCCGTCCTCGTAGCTGAACCCGATGCCCTCGAAGTCGATTGCACCTTCGCGCACGACGAGCTCTCCGGCATCAGGTGCGTCGGACACAAGACGCGGCTCGTCAAGCACGACCGTCATGCCGGCGGCATCGCCGAACGCGCGGTTGAGGCGCTGCAAACCGTTGTTGATGAAGTTGAACTGGCTGGTCACCGTATAGGTGTAGGTGAACAT
>JAZLCO010000073.1:0-9544 GCA_045614225.1 Eggerthellaceae bacterium
TTCAGCGTGCCGTCGCATACCGCTTCGATATAGGCGCGCTTGGACTGCCTCATACCCGTCATGTGCACGAGCGCGTAATCGTCGGCAAGCACCGCCGCGATACCGTCGGCGTCCTTCCGCATTGAGGCATCGCACAAGTCGCGGTAGAGCTGCGCGCACATTTCCTCATCGTTCATGGACTACTCCTGCAAATCCGGTTGCAGTGCACCGTAGTAGTAGCTGGCTGTGGCACCGCCGTCGATCAGGAAATCACTGCCGGAAACGAACGCGCCCTGTGGACCCATGATCAGCTCCGCGAGCGCGCCGACCTCGTCTGCGGTGCCGGGGCGGCCCGCCGGGCACTTAGCGAACATGTTCTTGTAGAAGTCACCGCGCGGCCCATTGAACTCGTCGATAGCGAGCGGTGTGACGATGATGCCAGGGCTGATGGAATTGATGCGCGCACCCTTCTCGCCCCAGCGGCACGCCTCGAACATGACGCGCTTCTCGTTGCAGCGCTTGGCGAGCTGGTAGGCGTGAAGCGTGTCGCGCACGTTTTCGGGCTGCAGTAGCGGCAAATCGAGCAGCTCCTCGGTCGGTGTCGTGGCGAGCTGACGGTCTTCCTCAGCAGTAAGCTGCGGCATGCGCTTGCCCGACTGGCTCGAGATGGTAACGCCCACGCCACCCGAAGCGATGACTTTGCCCACTTCTTCCAGCAACACCGCCGTACCGTACAGGTCGACCTTGAGAATCGTCTCAATCGGCGCCTGGCTGGGCGACACGCCCGCCGCGTTGATGAGCATCGTGATCTCGCCGAGTTCCTGGGCGCGGGCAATCATTCCGAGAATCGACTCACGACTCGAGAGGTCCATCTCGTAAGGCTCGCAATCAAAGCCTGCCTCGTTCATCATCTTGGCGATTGCATTCGCATTGTCGATGGACTTGTCGCCCACGAGAATCTTCTTGCCGTATCCGATGCGACGCGCAATCGCCATGCCGATCTGCCCTGCGCCTGTCCAGAGAACGACTTCACTTGCCATGTTCAACCCTCTCGAATCGTTTGCTTACGCGAACTTCTTGGCCCACTTGGCAGCTTTGTCCTGCGATTGGGCGGCTTTGTTGCCGGTGATGGACAGGCCCTTCTCGATGGTCGCGCCCGTGCAGATCTTCTTCAGGTGCTTCTCCGAACCGCCCATGCCGGAACCCTCGTTCGTGCAGAACGGCACGATGCGCTTGCCAGCCAGGTCATAATGCTCGAGGAACGTGAACACGCACATCGGGCACGTGCCCCACCAGTTCGGATAGCCCAGGAAGATGGTGTCGTAGTCGTCGATGTTGAGACCCGCATCTTCCAGGTAGCGCTTGATCTCGGGACGCGCATCGGCCTGAAGCTCAGCCTTTGCTTCCTCGATGCACTTCATATAGCTGGCGTCGTATTCCTGAACGGTCTCGATTTCGAACAAGTCGCCGCCCACGGCCTCCTGCACGAACTCGGCCACACGCTCGGTATTGCCCTTCGCGATGTTCTTGATGCCGCCATCCCAGTAGTTCTCGCCCTTGCGCGAGTAGTAGACGATGAGGTTTGCCATGACTTCGTTCCTTTCGCTCCGAGCAGTCAAAGAGACGGTTCTCTTATGGCTGCTTTTCTTAATACGTGACACTTTGTCGCTAATATGGTGAAGATTATAAGCGACAGGTTGTCACGAATGCAATGATGTAGTTAGAATTCACATTGCAAACAAACGAGGAGGAACCGTGAGCGATTACATCAGGGCACGCTCGCCCGAGCAAAAGCAGGAACGCATGGAAGCCATCATGGCCGCCGCCGACAAGCTGTTCCAGAAGCAGCCCTACCACCAGATCACTATGGGCACGATTGCCGAAGAGCTCGGCTGGTCGCGCTCCAACTTGTACAAGTACGCTGCTACGCAGGAGGAGATCTTTCTCGCGCTCCACTCCGCAAAAAACCGCGCCTGGTTCGAGGATCTCGCGCAATCGCTTGAAGGCGCTCCCCTACCCGCTGCCGAATTCGCTCGACTCTGGGCTGAGGTGACGGAGCGCCACGCCGATTTCCTCCGCTATCAGGAAATCGTCATCTCCATCATCGAATCGAACGTCACACTCGAGCGGCTCACGCAGTTCAAACGCGACTTCGCCGGAATGCTTGCACCCATCGTCGAATTGCTCGCCCGTCAATGCGACACCGACGAAACAACAGCGACCGATTTGTTCCTGACATTGCTCTACCAGGCACCGGGACTCTACAACCATTTCCACTGCGCCGACCTGACGCGCGAAGCCATGAAAGCCGCTGGCATGCCGCCCGTCGAGGGCACGTTCGTCGAGTCCTACGCTCAGTTCGTCGAGATGTGCTTGGAGAACGCGAAATAACTTGGCCTTTTCAAAGTGTGAACAGCCAACTGGAAGGATGCTCGATGGCGAAGTTTGACAACATGTACCTGTACGTGAAACCCGGATGCCCCTACTGCATGAAAGTCGACCGCTTCCTCGACCAAGCGGGCATCGAGCTCGAACACCGCAGCGTAACCGAAGGGACGAATGCCAACGACTTGCGCGCTATCGGAGGCAAGGTGCAGTCGCCTTGCCTAATCATTGACGGAAAAGCGATGTACGAATCCGATGACATCATCGCCTACCTGCGCGGATTGCTGTAGAAACGTGATGCGAAACCGTTCGAGCAAACGATCAAACGCCTTCTGGAAATACTAAGGGAGCCCCCAATCGATTGAGGGCTCCCCGAATGGTTGAAAGGCAATCGCGTACGCATTAACGCCCGATTGCCTCTACTCTACTTTGCTCTGCGCTTGAAATCGAGCGACCTGTTGCGGAAGAATACCGCCCAGTTGACGATCAGCGCGACGAGGTTGATGAAGTACACCGCGAGCACCCAGTTGATCGTGCCGCCCGCGAACTTGGCGGCTATTCCTGCAAGGTAGCCAAACGTGATGAGAGCAAGAAATGTCCACGAGGTGCCGACTGCCGTCCGCGACTTCCATGCTTTCAGCGCGTTTATCGGCCAAGACAAGCCGAAACAAACCAACATTACCGCTTCCAGAACCGCAGACATCCTCGTGTGCCTCCATCGTAACTGACCCTTGAATGAACCTGATACGGTATAGGACTGCCGTTGGGCGGTGTCAACAATTCCCCGCGATTCCTTGCAGCTTAACCACGGCAGGAAGCTTTTGAGCAGTTAAGCGTTTTGCTAATCTGCTCAGGAGCGAACTTGCGCACACTCCAACGCTCGCACGCCATGTCAAGGAAAGTCTTGGCGTTTTGGTTTTCCATTGCGATTGCTCCGTTCATTTCGATGGGGATGGTTCCGTTTGCTCTCAAGCGCCACGGTTCTTACAGCGTCGTCTTCAGCGCGCGACGGCGTGCCATGCGCTCCATGTCGCCGTGCTCGATCTCGTCACGCAGAGCGGTCACGATGCGCTCTTTACGGTCGAGGAAACCGGGGCCAGTCAAATTCGCGCCGCCGATGGTGTGGTGCGTGATGAACGAGCAGTCGCAATCAAGGTTCTCCACGAACAGCAGCACTTCCTCGAGCAGGCCACGCTCGTCGAGCGGGTCGAACTCGCCGCGTTGCGCTTCCTCGAGCAGCGGCGTGCCCGGGAACAGCGTGAGCCCACCCGTGCCCACGACCATGGGGTTCGTCTGGCTGAACACCTTTGCGGAGTTGATGGCGTGCTCGCGACTGTGCGAGGCGCCGGCCACGCCGTTCAGGAACGTGTGCCAGTAGCGAACACCCGCCTCGTCGAGTTTGGCGCACTGCTCCAGAATGTCGGCCGCATGGTAGCCCTTGTTAATGCGCTCGAGTGTCCAGTCGTCGCCGCTCTCGGTGCCTATCGTAATCTCGCGCATCCCCAGGTCCTTCAGCGCGCGCAATTGTTCGACAGTCTTGTTGCGGAAATCGGTCACGCGCCCCGCACCGTAGATGTACTCGATCTCGGGCAGGTACTCGTTGATCTTCTCGAGAATGGGCGCCAGCTTGTCGTAAGGCAATGCGAGCGGATTCGCAGAAAGCAGCTGGATGGTGCGCGCATGCGGGTCGGTGACGGCGAGCTCGCGCAGGTCGGCCTCGATGGTCTCCATGTCGGGCACGCCGAAGCGCACGCCCTTGTACATCGTGCAGAACTTGCACTTGTTGTGCGTGCAGCCGCGCGTGATCTCGAGCAGAGGCCACGTGGGCCAGTAGGGATTGCGGTAAACCGGCTCGGTGAAATGCATGGTGTCGTCTCCTTCTCGTGCTTCTTTTCTTGATTGAAGGATAACGAGAGCCATTCGGAATTTATCCGTACATTTTGATAATATGTACGGTTATGAAGCAACCACAGAAGGAGGACACATGCGCACGACACGCGATACGAAAGGCATGTTCGCTGACGCGCTCGAGACCATGATGGAGCGCATGCCGCTCTCGAAGGTGCGCGTGGCCGACCTCTGCGCACACTGCGGCGTGGAGCGGCGCGTGTTCTACTACCACTTCAAGGACAAGTACGACCTGGTAGCGTGGATGTTCGAGCGCGACTACAGCCAGGCGGAAGAGGCGGGCGAGCCCTACTCGGTCGAACTCTACGCACAGGCCCACCGCAGGCTCTGGGAGCGACGCGGTTTCTACCGCCGCGCGTTCGGCGAAGACTCGCAGAACTCCATCTTCCGCTACCTGCTGCAGTTCAGCATCGGGGCGAACGAGGCTGTGCTCAAACGGCACCTGGGAGTGCCGTCGCTCGCCCTCCCCTACGCATTCGAGGCGCGACATTTCGCGCATGCTAATGTGGGATGCGTCGTCGACTGGCTGAACGACGAGATCGACGCAACGCCTGAGCAACTGGCGCGCCAGATGTTCGCCTGCATGCCCGCCACGCTTCGCAAGGCCTACGAGCAGTCATTCTGAGAGCGATTGCCCTATTGCTAATCCTATCCGGCTAGCGAGGAAGCAGGACCGGTCGCCCAACGCGCTCCGTGTGCAGGTCGTTCACGGCGCTGGGGTTGCTTCCTCCCTGCGTGAACAGACCTCCGCCCCGTTCATCATCAGCCGAACAGGTACACCTTCATCTCGTCGAGACGCTCGTTGCAATCGTTCCAGCCGAGCCAATAGAGGTCGCCCAGCTTCTCCATGTCGCCTTCGAGCCGCGCCACGTCGACCGGCTCGGACGGAGCCATGCGCAAGAGCCTGCCCTCGGAATGCAGCCATTCGATCTCGTCGCACTGGTGGTTGTAGTCGATGTTGCTCCTGGCGAGTTTGCGGGCAAACTCGGGGTGTTTGCGGTACACCGTCGACGCAGCTGCGTGCAGCCTGTCCTCCTTGCGGAAGTCCTTGTCCCTGGTGCGGATGACGATAATCTTCTCGTAGCCGCGCGCAAGCGCCCACACATAGGGGATCTTGCAAGCGCAACCGCCGTCGAGATACGGCACACCGCCGATCTTCACCATGGGCGAGATGTAGGGCATGGTGGCCGAAGCCCGCACGGCGCGCACGATGTCGGGACACTTCCCCTTCTCGAAATACTCCGCCTCGCCAGTCAGGCAGTTCGTCGCCACCGCGACGAACGTCCGCTCGGGCTGGAAGAAGCGCGTTTCGTCGAAAGGCTCCAAGATGCCGCGCTCCTCCACCAGGAAGCTGATGTCCAGCAAGCTGCGGCTGTGCAAGGCGGCCTTTGCCCCGACGTACCTGCCATCATGACGATGTCCCAAGTTGATGCGCGCCGAACGCCCAATCTGTCCGGAAACGTAGTTCATCCCGCCGAGCGCTCCGGCCGAAACGCCGATGACGCTGCTCATGTTCAAATCGTTCTGCATCATGGCGTCGAGGAAACCCTGCGTGTAAAGCCCGCGGAACGCGCCGCCCTCGAGCACGAGGCAACCATCGACAATTTGGTCCGAAGCGCTTCCGCGCGGTATGTCGGACAGCCTCGAGTAGACCGCTTCCTGTTTCGTTCTCTGTATCACACGTTGCATGATGTGCCACCTTACATGCTTGAGGCGCGCCGAACGCCCTGATGAACTGCGTTGCCTTGCGCGCCTTTTCGTTCTGCGCTGAAAGCTTCGATGCCGCTTTCAACGCAAGTTAGTGATATTCCTTTGTTGCGATACGATGATACACGCATAAATGACATTGAAGGCATCAACCAAGTGCCTACACGTCATTTCGCCATGACGGGGTTCAGGTAGCGCTTGCGACCTTCGGTGATCTTTCCATGCTGCGAGGCGCCCTGGGGACAATGGTGCAAGCATGCCAGGCATTCGGTACAGTGGCCGCCCTCCCAAACCGGCAAGCCGTCGACCATCTTGATGGTGTTGGTCGGACACACTGCCGCACACGTGCCGCACCCGATGCACTTGTCGGCCAACACGTTGTAAACCTTCACCGAACGCTTCTTGCCCTCGTGGCCGGTTCCCACAGATAGTGCTGCGCCCAGCGGGTTCGGGGAAACGGCGCTTTCCTTGTAGCGTGTGTTCACGTACTCGGCGATCAAGCGGGCATCACGGTCGGCAGATTTCAGCTTGCGAGCGACAACGTCGTCCGACGGCGTGTTGAACAGGTACAAACAATTGCCCACGCTGTGCACACCGAACGCGGCGTCGACGTGTATGCCCTGGTACTTCTCGAGCATCCGTGCGAAGAAGCGGCTCTCGGTGCCAGGGAAATGACCATAGGTCTCGACGCTGAAGCAATAGTCCGGTTTGTAAGGCTCGCCGTCGGGTGTGACGAACCTCACGCGCTGGACGAACTCGTCGACCAGCGGCGGCGTGGACCAACGGTGCGTCGGGAAAGCGAAACCAAGCGTGCCGCCCTGCTCGACAGGCACCTCGAAGCGCCCCTCGCGATAGGCTGCGCCCATGTCGAACAACTCGTCGCCGGTCCGCTCGGCGATGGTCTTGGCAACTGCGAGTGAATTGCCCGTCGATGTGAAATACAGGATCATAGTGTCCCCTTCTCTGTCTCGTCTTCCCGATCATTGTAAAAACGCGGGCGCCGTATGAGAAATCGGGATTCCCGTACCCGCGACGCAAACCCCGATTCCCCAAAAGATGCATGACGAAGGACGGTCCCTCGTCGTGCATCCAGTCTTTTACATCTGCTTCTCAGCGTAATAGATGCCCTCGCGCGTGCCTTCCCAAGCGGGACGCTGGCTGATGGCGTAACCCATGCCGCGCAGGCGCTCCATCTCCTTCGAGATCGCGCTGTTCGGGTCGCTCAAATCGCCCGTAGTCAACGCCTCGGTCGTGCAGTTGTAAGCACAGTACGGCATGTTGTCGGTCGACGCCTCCCCGCGGCAGTTGATGCACTTGGTCGTGTACACCGGCTTCCACTTCATGTGGAGGTTGGGCCACTGGCCGCCAGGCAGGTCGACCCCGCCGCCACCGATGGTCTCGACATAGATGCGGTGCTCCTCGACGGGCAAATCCCAGGCCACCTTGCAGGCCATCGAGCACGTCCAGCAGCCGACGCAACGGTTCACGTTGCAGAGAATCGATTGAGTCATTCTACTCACCAGCCTTCCTCACGTCGCACAACGCATCCCAGATGATCTCGGGTGCCTTGTTCTCGACGAAGAACGAAGCGGAACGGGGTACGCCGAACTGCTGCATGATCTGCCAGAACATGGTGGTCAACATGCCCATCTGCATGCTCGTCGCGCCGTCCTCGGCGACGTTCTGAGCCGTCATCAAATGCTGCGGCGTGTCGCTGTTCGGATAGTGCTCTTCTTTGAAGCTGTACCACATGTGCGCAATGCCAGGCGCAATGTCCTCGCGCAGGCGCAGCGTCGTGCGGATGCAACCGCGCTCGTTGAACACCTCGACCTCGTCGCCGTCGACCAGGCCGCGCTCGGCGGCGGTTACCGGGTTCAGCGCCAGCCCATCCTGCGTGCTCGTGGCGAGCGCCACCAGTTCGGGAATGTTCGTGAACTGGCTCTGCATGAAGTACTTGTGGCGGCCGGCGTAGAACTGCAGCGGATACTTCTTGCGCGTTTCCTCATCATGGATGAGCGCAGGCTCGTAGTCCGCGAAACCCTTGCCCGCCTGGTTCAGGAACTCGGAATAGAACTCGACCTTGCCGGACTGGCTGTCGAACGTGCGTCCCTTGTAGTTGTCGAACTGCCCTTCAGGGGTGTCGATGTGCAGGAACTTCACTTTTTCCAGACGCTCGTAGGTCACGGGGGCAAGCTCGCCAACGCGGGTCGGATCCTCTTCGGCGGTAATGGGCGCCATGATGTAGGAACCGCTCGAGCCGGGCTGCATCATCTTGAATATGCACCAATCCCTGAGCGTCATCTGGAAGTGTTCGCCAACGCCCACGCGCTCCGCGAGCCCGCGGAATATCTCGGCGATGTCGCGGCTCTCGCCGAGCGGCTCGATGGCCGGCTCGGAAAGGACAACACACTCGTTGGGACCGGGAATGACCTCGTAGCGCTCGTAGATGGTCGCCTCGGGCAGCACGTAGTCAGCATACTTGCACGTATCAGACATGCGGATGTCCACCGCTACGAACAGATCGAGGTTCGGCAGCACGCGGTTGAGCCACAAGTTCTTGTTCGGCCAGTTCAGAAGCGGGTTGGCATAGGTGTTGAACCATACCTTGTACTGCTGGGGGGCGTTCGGGTCGCTGAAGCTGTCGACCATCGACTGGAACGTCTCCTGCTTGGCCTTATGGATATCTTCGGTCGGGTACCACAGAGCGTTGATGTTGAGCTGCGTGGTCGGGTAGTAATCGAGCGGCGAGGGCATGAGCGTACCGCCCTTGCGACCCATGTTGCCCGTGATGTAGGCGAGCAGGAACATGGCGCGGTAGGCCTGGGTCGCGTTCGCATAGCGCAGGCCGTCGTAGAGGAACAGCGTTGCTGCAGGAGCCGTTGCATAGTCGCGGGCGAGCTGGCGGCACGTGTCCGCGGGAACGCCGGTGACTTCTTCGGAATACTCGGGCGTATAGCTTTCCAGATGCTCCTTGAGCATGGCATACGAGGTCTTGCACGGAATGCCGTTCACGTCGAGCGCAGCATCGATGACTGGAGTACGGCCGTCGTACACATCGGTGCCAGGATACCCCTTGGCGTCGTCCTCGGCGCTCGCCTCGAACTTCTGATAGGAATCGATGCCCGCATCGGTGGCCATGTTGTCGGAAGCGACCGACGAGCCGATAGCGCCGACGGCCTTCTCGCCCATGTCCTTATCCGCGAAGCAGAGCTCGCCGGTGGCGGCGTCGACGTAGACGTACTGGTCGGGGCGGCCCTTCTCGGGGTCAACTTCGGCAGCGCGCAGGTAGGTGCCCGTATCCTGGCGCACGAGATACGCCGCCGCTGTGCGCTTGATAAGCGCCTCCTCGTTCGCGAGGCCTTCGTTCACGATGACGTGCGCCATGGCGAGTGCCAGCGCGGCGTCGGTGCCGGACTTCACGTTCACCCACTGGTCGACCTTCGCCGAGGTGACATCGAACAGATTGGAGATATGCACGAGCTTGCAGCCGCGTTCGCGCGCCTCCATGAGCATGTGGGTCGTCTCGCCGGGGCGCGTGAACGCGATGGGGTTAGACGCCCAGATG
>JAZLCO010000074.1:0-25330 GCA_045614225.1 Eggerthellaceae bacterium
CGTCTTCCTTGCCCATGACGTAGTCGACCATCTTGTCGAACCCGATGACATGCGTGTCGACGTATTCCTTATCGTAGAGGTCTTCCTTGAGCCACACGTTGATGATGGCAAAGTCGAGCGCCGCATCGGTGTTGGGAAGGATGGGGATCCAGGTGATCTCGTCATGAATCATAGCCGTGTATGTGCCGAACGGGTCGACAGCCACCATCTCGATGCCCAAATCGAGCCAGAACTTCATCATGTAGCTCTGGAACTGAGAAGCGTAGTTTGCAGTTGTCTCAAGGTCGCCGGCCTGCATGACCAGGAACTCGGCATTCTCGGACACATCTTTCATCGTGTTGTAGTAGTCCTCGGGAATGCCCAGACCGTCCCATGCGCCCGTACCCCAAACGTGCTTGCCGCCCCAGTAGAAGCCCTCTACCGAGTCGGGCGTGCGCACCTCGCGCACATAGCCGCCGATCAGGCGCAGAATCTGCATCTGGCAGCCGGAACCGTAGTGCACGCACTTCGATTCCTTGTGGCCGTCATAGCCGATTCCCAGAATGCTGTAAGGGCCGTACGTGTCGTACATACGGCGAATCTCGGACTCGAGGATGTCAATGGCCTCATCCCAGGAAATGCGCTCGTAACCGCTCACGCCACGGTTCTGCGCATTAATCTTGGTCGGGTCGCCACCGGGCGACCAATCGATGCGCTTGAGCGGGTATTTCACGCGGTCTTTGGAATACGTCTTCTTCTTGTAAGCCAGTGCGTAATAAGGCGGCATGGCCTTGCGCGGGCACTTCAGCTTCTTGCCACGCGCGTTGATTTCCCACAGCGTGTCCTTGAGCTCTTCCTCGGTATAGCTTTCCGTCCAGTTGCACGGGCGGATGCGGACGATCTTGCCTTCCGATGATTCCACGACAACGGGATCGCCGCCGGTCGAGCTGCATGCGATGGGCTTGATGACCTTCTTATCGATCTTTGCTCCCATTCGAGCCTCCTCCTGTACACAAGACCGTGCATCGCTTGAGGGCGATGCGCGGTCTCACTCGTCTTATTTGGAAATGAAGCCTAGCCAAGAGCCTCGAGCTCTGCGTAAATCTGCTCCTTCTCCTCGTCGGTGACCTTCACCTGCGGGAAGCTGAAGCACTTCTCGAGCGTCATGCCGTACGCCATCTTCACCATGGAACCGTGCAGATCCATGGGGAACCACTTCTGCAGGATTGCGCTTGCCTCGGGATCGTCGACGATTGCCTTCAGCTTCGTTTCTCTCGTGAACCTTGCCATTTCATCCTCCTGTTGCTCGCTTGTCTTGTTTCGGAGCCGGCTTCGATGCGAACCGACTTCCAACTACGAGAAGAAGGGTACGAAATTGACGATGGTCACCGAAACCGTCCATCGGCGCCAGAAGAGGGTACTAACAGCCCCGTTTGGGTAACGAAAGTTCCAATGGGCTGTCGGCGTGGATATGGCGATTGGAATGGTTCAGGCTGTCAGACTTCGAACTATTCAGCTAGACCGCAACGCAGGGCGTACACCGCTGCTTGGACTCGGTTTTCCAAACCGAGCTTCATGAGCATGCTGCTCACCTGCTTCTTGACCGTGCCTTCACCGATGAAAAGACGCTCCCCGATTTCGCGATTCGAATACCCCATGGCAACGAGACGGATGAGTTGCCTCTCATGTTCCGTGAGCGACCCATGCTGAGAGTCCGCTGTACGCTGCTGCGCCCTAGGAGCTTTCTTGATGTAGTCGAAGCATGCAGCAGTAGCCTCGCCCGACATGACGTTGAAGCCTTTTATCACATTTCTCAAGTATTCATGAAGCTCTTTCGCATGCGTGCTCTTCATGAGGTAGCCACGAGCACCGTTTCGGATTGCAGCGATGACATCGTCCTCTTCGGCGTAGATTGTCAACATGATGATTGCGATGTTGGGATTCTCGGCAGTGATGATGCGCGTCGCCTCAAGGCCGTTCATGTTCGGCATCTTCAAATCCATGAGCACGATATCCGGAGGCCAATGGCGGCAGAACTCTACAGCCTCGAGTCCATCGGACGCTTCGCCGATAACGTCGAGGTCATCCCACTTTTCGAAAAGCGCGCTGATACCCTCGCGATACAGACTGTGATCGTCTACGACGAGAACGTTCTTCCTGTTCAACGGATCCGCCACTGCATCTCCCTTAGACAAGTCGGGGAATCTCGATGGATATGTCAGTTCCACGACCAGCCCCAGAGTCGACATCCATGGAACCACCTATCGTTCCGAGTCGATCTCGCATGATGCGCAACCCCAGGTGGGCCGGAGGAATGTCAGAAGGATCGAAACCACATCCGTCATCCTCAACCGACAAGGAAAGGCCTTCATCGTCAACTCGATACGACACCTTCACCTTCGATGCCTGCGCATGACGAACAACGTTGACGAGCGCTTCGTTCACCACCCGTGTCAGCTGTATCATGACGAGCTTCGGAATGACGGCAGTGCGCGAGCGATCGTCACGAACGAGCTCGTACTCGATACCCCATTGGCCACAAAACGCTTCAACCATACGGTCGAGGCTTTCCATGGATGCCTCTTCAGCGGTGCCGAAACCGTTGCTTAGATTCAGAAGCTCGCTCCTCACGATGAGCTCAATCTCGTCGCTTGCGCGCTTGATCAGGCTGAGATTACGCTCGAGCATGTCATCGTCATGATGTGCCAGCGAATCGAGCGCATTGTCTGCTTCGAGTGATATGACACTCACAGCTTGAGCCATGTTGTCATGAATCTCGTTCGACAAGCTTCGCCGCTCGTTTGCGACTCTGAGACTAAACATGTTGTCCGAAAGCAGAGCGTTGTCGATAACCGCCCCCACGAATTCCCCGAGGCTCGTCAACCAAGAAATGTCTTCATCGGTCCAAACCCTCGGTTTGTGAAAGAGGAAATCTACCGCACCCACTATGCCCCGCGGCCCCGTAAGCGCTATCGTTGCCGAGCAGGCATAGCCATCTTCCACGCCTCTTTTCCAGTCGATATCATCGTTTGTCGGATTCTCAAAATCGAAGAGAATGGGCTTACCCGTCTCGATGAGATCGGGCATCCTTCCTGCGCTTGCCGAGAGGACATCGTATTCCCTGTTGATAGAGGGTTCGATATCGCCATGGGAGGCATACAGGATGAACGCATCCTGGTCGTAGGAGAGCAGGCGAATGTTCACGTTGTCAGCGCCCGTCATCTTGCCAAGATTGGCGGCGAGACTCTCATAGAACTCTTCGCGCTCGTCAAACCAAGAGAAGGATTGCACGAAATCGACGAGGCCGAAATACCTGCTACGCCATGTCTCGGCATTCGCAGGAGACGGTGAACTAGCTGATTGATCCATGTTGGTTCCTCATTAAACTGGGTTTTCGCTATGCAAATCATAGGCGAGCTGTTCGATTGATTGAACCTTCTAAAGTATACCCATCCAAGAACTTTCGTTCCAAGAATGAGCCACTTTGACAGTCAAAGTGGCTCATATAGACGATGGGCCGGGAGATCGTTTCTCCCGGCCCAGCTCATGCATTTATGAGGTTAGCGAACTTGCCCTTGAAGCCCGCTTGTAAACATTTACGCGATCAGTCCACGCTCCTTCATGGCGCCCTCCAAACGTGCGAGGTTCGCCGGCGCCATCGGCGCGAGCGGCAAGCGGTAGTTCGCGGGTGCGAAGCCGATCATCTCAACTCCAGCCTTCACCGGAATCGGGTTGACTTCGCAGAACAGAGCCGCAATCAGGTCGAGGTTGGCAAGCTGAGTGGCAAGCGCCTGCTCATGACGGCCCTCGAGCCAGTCGAACACCATGTCGTGCACGGTCTTGGGCGCGATGTTGGCCCACACGCTGATGACGCCGCGAGCGCCGAGCGACATGAGCGGCACGACCATGTCGTCGTTGCCCGAGAACATGAAGAAGTCGTCGCTCAGATAGCGCGCGATGCGCGATGCGTAGGCGATCGAACCGCTGGCCTCCTTGATGCCGAGCGCGTTGGGATGGCTGGCCAAGCGCGCGATGACCGACTCGGAGATGCTGCAGCCCGTGCGGCCGGGCACGTTGTACAGGATGCAGGGGATGTCGACGGCGTCGAGCACGGTCTTGAAGTGCTGGTACATGCCCTCTTCGTTGGCCTTGTTGTAGTACGGCGTGATGACGAGCAGGCCGTCGACGCCGATCTCCTGGTAGCGCAGGCTCTTCTCGAGCATGGTCTGCGTGCAGTTCGATCCGCTGCCGGCGATGACCGGCACGCGGCCGTCGATGCGCTTGACGGCGAACTCGCATACGGCGTCGTCTTCCTCGTGCGACATAGTGGAGCTCTCGCCCGTCGTGCCCAGCACGAGAATCGCGTCGGTCCCGTTTTCCAGATGGAAGTCGATCAGCTTGCCCATCTCGTCGAAATCGACGCTGCCATCCTCCTTGAACGGCGTGACGAGCGCCACGATCGAACCCTTGAGGTCTTTCAGATTGTGTCGAGCCATGTTTCCCTCTTTCCTGACAGCTGCCTGTCGCCCGTGTATCCCAGCTCTGCGTGGCGCGGCGCCGGGACGCCTAACAAAAAAGCCGACAGGACGCTTGTCCTGCCGGCCGTACTGTTGTAAGCACGTCAGCGGATAGCGCCCCTGCGGTATCCCGCAGACAGTGCACGAGGTGTTCCCCCGCGCCCCATCCGCCCATCGCGCCCGATGAAGCGGATTCGGCGGGCTTGCACCCTCCCAGCATCCTCGCCTGCCGGCTTCGCTGGGAATCATCGCACCCGCGCCTCTATCGTGATTTGCATGCTACGTCACTTGGAACCGATTTGCAATCGTCTTCTCGTATTATGCCGCGGTTTAACGGTAACGAAACCATCTTCTGAAAGAATCCGTGCCGTGCTACGACGCCAACGCGGGCATAATCGTCTTCGACGGCACGTTTAACGATCAGGAACGTGGCGCACATTGCATGGAGCTCGATCGCGGCTATAAAGAAACACCGGTACCAGGTACCGGTGTTTCACATGCATAAAACAACCTGGTTGTTTTATGCAGTCGCTGTGCAGCTATCTCATTAGGAAATCTTGCAAACCCAGCCGAACGGATCCTCGGCAGCGCAGGTCTGGATGGCCGTGAGGGTCTCGCGCAGCTTCTTCATGACCGGGCCGCTCGTACCCACGCAATCGGGGAACGTCACGTCGACACCGTCGCCTTCCACCTTCTCGACCGGCGAGATGACGGCAGCGGTGCCGCACAGGCCGCACTCGACGAAGTCGCCTGCGAGCACTTCCTCGAACTTCACAGGACGCTCGATGACGTTCATGCCGAGGATATCGCATGCCACCACGACGAGCGAACGACGCGTGATGGACGGCAGAATCGAGTCGGTTGCTGACTGCGGAACGACCAGGTTGCCCTGCTTGTCGACGAAGATGATGTTGGCACCGCCCGTCTCCTCGACGTAGGTGCGGCTCTGCGAGTCAAGGTACATGTTCTCGGCGTAGCCGGCGTTGTGTGCCTCGGTCACGGCGAGCAGACTCATGGCGTAGTTCAGGCCGGCCTTGATGTTGCCCGTGCCATGCGGCGCAGCACGGTCGTACTTGGCGATGGCCAGCTTAACGGACGTGTCGCCACCCTTGAAGTACGGGCCGACCGGCGTGACGAAGATGCGGAACTGGTACTCGTCAGCAGGCTTTACGCCGATGACGTTGCCCGTGGCGACCATGAACGGACGGATGTAGAGCGTGGCGCCCGAGCCAAATGGCGGAACCCAGTCGGCATTGGCCGCTACGACCTGCTTGACGGCATCGATGAACTTATCGATCGGGAACGGCGGCATTACGAGACGCTCGGCGGAGTCGTACATGCGCTGGGCGTTCAGGTCGGGACGGAAGCACACGATCGAGCCATCCTCGGTCGTGTAGGCCTTCAAACCCTCGAAAATCTCCTGGCAATAATGGAAGATGCCAGCATCCTCGCTCAGCGTGAGGGTGTGGTCCTCGGTCAGACCGCCCTCTTCCCATGCGCCATCTTTGTAATTGCACACGTAGCTGTAATCGCAGGGCATGTATTCGAATCCGAGATTACCCCAATCAAGATCTTTCTTCGCCATGAAGTGCCTCCTCTAAGGCTTGATTTTCAGTACTATTCAACTTTACTCCACCACAGCCGATTGCGGGACAGTTTCTCAAGGTTTAACAAAGAGCGTGCCATTGGGGACAGGCCAAATGTCTCGTGGCAATTAGGTCATAGTTAATGAGTAATGGGCTGACGCCAGTCTTACTATTCTTAAGCATCTCATTAGAAATCTGGTCAAATGCTTCGCTTTCCAAATAGCGATTTGCGCATGTTTCGTAGCTATGTTTTCAATTCGCAACACTTCGCAAACAGAATGATGGAGGTCACCTTTGCAACGCTATCATTCCCCGCTAACAACATGAGGAGAGAGAGGGGTTGCCATGGCAAGAAAACCGAGATTCGACAATATATCCGAAGGCAACTACTATCACGTGATCGCGCGTGGATCAGGGCGCAAAGTCATCTTCGAAGATGACACCGACCGCACACATTACCTCCAGGCGCTCTTCGAATACACAGATGAATCGTCGGGATCCCTTGTTGCATGGTGCCTGATGGACAATCACGTGCACCTGTTGTTCCACCTCGAATTGCACGAGCTTTCTGCCCTGATGCATAAGCTCCACACGAAACATGGGCAGTACTTCAATGGCCGTCACGGGCATGTCGGCCCGGTTTTTCAGGGGCGATACGACTGCGTGCCGACGAACACCGACGAACAGCTTCTTCAAACCATCAGATACATTCACCGCAACCCCAAAGACTCAGATTGCCCAGATTGGCGAGTATACCCATGGAGCAGCTATCGAGGCTACGCGGAAGGCCTTTCACGTTGCGAGACGGCCGTCATCCTCGAGTTGCTGGGCGGTGCCGACGAATTCAAACGATTCCACGAAGAAGATGCCGATGTGTTCATGGTTCGGCTCGACGGCTATCGAAGGCGATTGAATGATGCGGAGGCAGTCGAACTGCTCGAATCCCATCTCGGCACACAATTCTCCGATGCCCTAGCTGAACTTTCGAAGGACGAAAGAAATCGCAAGCTCGCCTGGGCTTACCACGCGGGGCTTTCTGTTAGACAAATTGAACGACTTACTGGCATTGGGCGGAACATCATAAATCGAGCTGTTTCTGGCATTCGCTAATTACGACCAAAATATCACGAGACATTTAGCCTGTCCCCAATGGCATATTCAGGCTGCTTTAAGAATCGAGGGCTATTCTTACCGTGTCACTAAAGGAAACGGAAGGAGCCATCATGGCCAACCAGTTGAACATGTCGCGCCGCGGATTCTTGGGGACGCTTGGAGCTACTGGGGCGGCCGCCGCTGCGCTCGGGCTTTTCGGATGCGGAAACGGAAACCAGCAGAGCAGCTCGGAAACATCCCAAAGCGCAGACAGCTCGTCATCTACATCTACGAGCACATCTGGCGGTATTGCCATAGACTCAGCTGCATGGAGCTACGATTCCGACAACAACGTCTATTACCAAATTGGTTTGCAATACTGCGAGAACCCTCAGGCACCGAGCTACGAATCAATGGGCATCTACGTGCCAGGAGCGTACTTCGACGCAAAGGACAACGGCAACGGGACGTTCACCTGCACGCCGAGCTCGACCGGTACGGTCGCGGGCTACACCGCAGCAACCGCACCCATCGTCATGCCCATCAACACCGCAGGTTATTCGGCCCAGTCTGCTCCGACATCCTACAGCGCCAACGGCCTGTTGAGCTATCTCGAGGCTGGCTTCGTATATGTCTATGCAGGCTGTCGAGGCCGAAAGATGAATGATGGCGCATGCGGCGCTGCCCCCTGGGGCGTGACCGACCTCAAAGCCGCCGTGCGCACGCTCCGCTACAACGCCGATGCGCTTGCCGGCGACACCGACCGCATCTTCAGCTTCGGCCATTCGGGCGGTGGCGCGCAGAGCGCCGTGTTGGGTGTGTCGGGCGATGCGGCGGGATACGACGATTACCTGAGCGCCATCGGCGCGCCCACCGTCGATGCAAGTGGGAACAAGCTGTCAGACGCCATCTACGGCGCCATGTGTTGGTGTCCGATTACATGCCTCATCGGAGCCGACATGGCCTACGAGTGGAACATGGGCCAGTTCGCCAGCAGCAACACACGCGCAGAAGGCACGTTCACACGCCAGCTTTCCCAGGATCTGGCAGCCGAGTACAAGGCTTACATCAACGCGCTCGACCTCGTCGATGAAAACGGCGCCGCACTCGCACTCGAAGACGGTGGCGAGGGCATTGCCACAGCCGGATCGTACTACGACCTGGTAGTGAATGAGATACAGACGTCGCTCAATAACTTCCTCGCCGACACCGAGTTCCCTTACACGCCGTCGAACAGCTTCAACGCTGACATGGGTGCAGGAGGCGGAGGAATGGGAGGCGGACCATCCAGCGGCTCGAACCAACATTCAAGCAGCTCGTCGAGCAGCTCCCGCAGCGGGTCTTCTGCCAGCATGGGGAGCGCGCCCTCGGGAGAACCACCTTCGGGAGAGGCGCCATCGGGCATGTCGGGTGGTCCTTCCGGTAGTTCTTCGAGCACAGGCGAGTCAACTACGTACGAAACTGCCGCCGATTACATCGCAGCCCTCAACAGCGACACGCCTTGGATCGAATACGATGAGGCGAGCAACACGGCGACCATTTTGGGTCTTGCCGGCTTCGTGAACGCCTGCAAATCACCCAGCAAGAGTGTCGGCGCATTCGATGCATTCGACCGCAGCCAAGCCGAGAACGAGGTGTTTGGCAACGAGAGCACCGAGGGGCTGCACTTCGACGCAACCATGGCGGTTTTGCTCTCGCAGAACGCGAGTGCCTACGCCGCGCTCTCGAATTGGGATTCGTCGTACCCCGACGAGTACGCAAGCGATCGGAAATACGTTGACGCCCAAGGTAAGGACAGCGATTACCGCCAGGAGCTCTACGACCCGATGTACTTCCTGAGCGACGCCTACGAAGGCTGTGGCACCTCCACCCCTGCCCCACACTGGCGTATCCGCACCGGCATCACACAGGGCGACACGGCGAGCACGACCGAAATCAACCTCAAGCTCGGACTTGCCGCCAACAAGACAGTCAAAGACGTCGACTTCGCAACCGTCTGGAGCCAAGGTCACACGATGGCCGAGCGCACCGGCTCAAGCACTGATAATTTCATCACCTGGGTGAACGATTGTTGCAAATAATCCAGTGACTGGAAATGTAATCCATCCTGGTTAACATGAATGGGGGCCGATCCGCATCGGCCCCCATTCGAGTTGTTAACTACGACCTAATTCCCATGAGACATTTGGCCTGTCCCCAATGGCACGATTCTATGCAGCGGCACCGTTCTTGTAGCCGTTCTGCAGAAGCTGCTGCGACTCCTCGTAGGTGACCCAGCCATCGGGAAGCGCGACGTTCTCGTGCTGATGGCATGCCGTGCACACGATCGTCGATGCGCGATGGCCCTTGTGGCAGTCGCTGCAGTCGAGCGTGAGGTTCGCATGATGCTGCTCGTGCGGGTTGAACTCGAGCGACTTCGTGGAATCGGCGAGCTTCGCGTACGACAGCTTGCCGTCACTGCCAAGCAGGTACACGTGGCAGTTCTCGTTGGCGCAGAACGATTCGCCCGGCTCACCGTCCCAAGACTTCATACCCGCAAGATCGCGCTCGTCGCGCGGCAACGTGTAATTGCCGGTAAAGAGATGAACTCCGTCGTTCGCAAGCTCCATCATGTTGGGCACATGGCAGTCGACGCAAAGGATTTCTGGCTTGGCAGTCGCCTTGGTGTTGCGATGCAGAACAGCCATCATGGCATTCGTATTCGACACCTTCTGGCCATATTTGTCATAACCAGCCGTGCCCTGCTCCTGCATGTAGTTGTCGACGTAAGCCTGCTCGAGATGGCACATGGTTGAGCAGAAGCTCGGCTGCTCGTGCCAAACGAGCATGCCGATACCCGCCGCGACGACGGCAATTACGATCACGCCGGCGATAATTATCTTGTTGCGCTTCTTCTTCGGTTTCGGGGCGCCCGCCTGCTCGCTCTTCGCCTGAGCGGTTGGCGAGAGCTGCTCGTCTGGTTTCAAGTTTTCATCGCTCATAGTGGCTCCTCTCAATGAGACGCGACTCGATCAGTGTCTCACTGCTAGGCTGCGGAAGACATGCCCAGAAGCTTGTCGCCCTCGTCGAGAAGCTCGTTGCCCTTGTCGAGGCAGTACCTGTAATACGTCGGATTGTGAGCACCTTCACTGTTCTCGGCAGCTGCGAGATTCCAATAGTAGCACGATGCACGCTGAATCCATTGCAGACGCTCGAGTGTCGCAGCATCGATGCCGTTGCTAGCTGCGAGCGCCTCGTCGAGCTTCAGGACCTTGGTGCCAGGATTGGCGGCGTCGTCCTGCTCGGTGGCAACCTTAGTCTCGAGGTTCTTGATGTATTGCTCGCAGCGCTGACCGAGCACCGTGGTGGCAGGGTCGATCTCGTTCTGGATGGCACGCACCTCAGCGACGATGTCGGCATGGCACGAGCTGCAGTCGCGATCGATGAGTTCCTTGTTGTCGAGCGGACTGATCCACTCGTGGCTGGCATACACGGTGCCATCTTCGGCGGTCGTAGTGGCCATGTGGCAATCGCCGCAGTCATAGCCGAGGTTCTGCATATGCGAACCCATTGGGAGGATATCGTTGTCGCCGCCGTAAATGAACTCGTATTCGGCATGGCGGATGGCGAGCATCTTCGCACCGGTGGAAGCATACGTCCAGTCGACGAAATCGTGGTCGTCATACCATTGCAGAGCCTTCTCGGGAACCATGTCAACGCGACCGTTGTCATAGGGGCTGGTCGGAATGCTCGTGCCCGGAGCCATGGAGTAGTCGCAATGGCACTGGCCGCAAACTTCGCCCTCAATCGTGTTGCCGGCGTCAGCACCCATCGAGCGGACCCACTCGGCACGGTCAACCTCGAGATAGACCTTGCCGTCTTTCATCGGGGTGTTTGCATGGCAGCTCGCGCAACTGATGTTCTCGTCGATTTCACCGACAACATCGTTGAACGGACGTGCATGAACTTCAGTGCCTTCCATGTCGACCAAGTTGGAGTATTGAGGAGACTTGCAGGTGATGCAAGCGGCCTTGGTCTTGGCGCCGTCTCCGACACGACCGTTGTGCGTAACCGACCAGACCGAGAACACGTGGCTGGCGGGTTCGGTGTAGTACTTCGCGTAGCCGTAACCCTTGCCAAGCGTCTTGATCTCGGGATTGGTCTCGAGGTAGTCGAGCTTGTTGGCATCGACGTATTGGTAGCCCTCGGGAAGAGCAGACGTCACATCTTCCGTCTTGGACGGATAGCCCTCTGCACAATACTCGCCACCGTTGTAGTCGCTTGCAGGAGGGGTGTTCGTGGAGTTGGCCAAATACGATTCGTACTCGTACGGATACTCCTCAGCCCATTGGGATGCTTTAACCACCCCGAACTTGTCCGGCGTCGGCGTAGCATTCGACTGCTGCACGTTGGGCGTCGGATTGCCGACCGTCGTAGTGTTCGCCTTCGGCGCGCAGGCAGCAAGCCCCACGATGATGCCGACGACCGCCACAATAGCAACGGTAATCAAAAGCTTCTTGCTCTTCATGACAGGCCCCTCTCCTCCACATAGACCTATACATGAAAAATTCTACAGAAGAAGGCGGTTTAATAAAGACACACTTCCCCGCAAAATGGTACTGACACTTTTGCTAGGTTGGTTGTATTTCACCAGGTGAGTGTACTGATAGGTACCTATCAGTACAGTTCGGGTCGGCGATGGTCGAACACGGGAATAGAAGCGCGTACACAATCGAGATCCGCAGTGTCAATTTGCGCAATCAGAAGCGCTTCGTCCTCCCCTCCGCGTGCATGCACAACGCCGTCGGGCCCGACGGCAAGGCTCTGGCCGACATAGCCATCGTCAGCTCTGCAAGCGCCGATGACGAACATCTCGTTCTCGATGGCGCGCGCCGACAGTAGCGTCTGCCATTGGAGGGCTTTCCCAGAACCGTCAACCCATGCCGCTGGATACACCATGATGTCACAGCCGGCAAGCGCAGCTGCACGAGAAACCTCGGGGAACCGCAAGTCATAGCAGATGGCCATGCCAAGCTTGCCGAACGGGGTGTCAATCGGTTCGAATAGTTCATCGCTCGCCGACATGCGCTCGGATTCGTGTGTCGTCGCCGAATCAAACAGGTGAACCTTGCGGTAGAAACCACGCCGCACACCCTTATCGTCCGTCACAATCGCCGTATTGAACGGTTTGCCGTCGGGGTTGAGCTCGTTCATGGTGTAGACGATCCAGATGCCATATTTGGCTGCAATTGCGTCAACAGCCTGCGTGAACGGGCCGTCGAGCGGCTGGGACTGCGCAAGGAAATCTCCGAGCTCTGCTTCGTATCTGCTCATGAGCGATTCGGGAAACACGACCATCTCAGCCCTTTGTGCACGAGCTTCGGCCGTAAAGCGCTCGACCAGCGCAACTACGTCGCCATCTTCGGGATGGCAGGTCTGAGCAATTGCGATTCTGTATTCCATACGCCGCACCTTTCATCCGGGTAGTCAAAACGGAGCAGCTTTTTGATTGGCTCCATTGTAGCTGCTTGCGAGCCATGCTGTGATAGCATGGCAGAAACAGTCCGACCTCGACGGAAGGAACGCCATGCTCTTCGTCCACTACCCCAAATGCTCTACTTGCAAGAAGGCCATGAATTGGCTCGACGAGCACAACGTCGAGTTCGACCAGCGCCACATCGTGGAGGACAACCCCACCGTCGACGAGCTGCGCCTGTGGCACAAGATGAGCGACCTGCCGCTTCGACGCTTTTTCAATACGTCGGGCATGCTCTACCGCGATATGGGCTTGAAAGACAAACTGCCCAGCATGTCGGAAGACGAGATGTACGAGCTGCTTGCCAGCAACGGCATGCTCGTGAAGCGCCCGTTGCTCGTGCTCGACGATACGGTGCTCGTCGGTTTCAAGGAAAAGGATTGGGAAGCGATGGTCGGCTAGAACCCGCACCTGCATCGCGCTGCCACGTACAGCATTCATCACCGCTTGGAAACAGCGCGAAATCGCCGTGGATAGCACGCAACGAGTCGTGCTATCGTTTTCATCAGTGAACAATAGACCCGAGGACAGGAATCGCCCATGATTTGCCCGAATTGCAATGCACAGGTCAGCGACACCCAAGCCTTCTGCGGGAATTGCGGCGCACAGCTCACGCCGACGCAAGCGGCAGCTCAGCCAACAACTCCCATCGATGCTGGATATCAACAGCCCGCCGGATCTTCGGCAAGCACAGGAAGCACGTCTCCATATGCAACCGAGCAGGCGCCATATGGAGGGTCTTCTCAGCAGTCTGCCTATGGTGCACCGTATCAACCTCAAGGCGCGGCGAACCCCTACGGCCAGTCGCCCTACCCGCCTGGAAATTACACGCAGTCACCGCAGCAGAAGGCGTCCGACACGCCGTTCGGTCTTTCAATTGCGGGCCTGGTCTGCGCACTCATCGGCCTGTTCCCCCTTGGTTTCATCTTCGCCATCGTCGCTTTGGTCATGAACTCGAAACAGCAGAAGAGCGGCATCTACTCGACTAAACAGACGCCCACCAAAGTCATGGGCATCATAGGTTTGGTCATGTCCATTCTCTGGACAGTGCTCACATTGGTGTTCGGCGTTGCGCTCATTGCAGCCATCAACGATGGCGCGCTCGATGACCTCGATGTCTCGACATCGCCTTCCGGATCTTCGGTCACGATTACCACGCCGTCAGGCACGAGCGTGAATCTCAACTCCGACGGTTCGGTCAGCACCTCATCACCCTCAAGCGGTTCCTCGAGCGCCGCAACGACCTCTGGCAACTCCGCAGCGGCTTCATCCGGCGGCGCTGCCGCGACGACAGGCAACCTCGCGAGCGGCACTTCAGCTGCCACGAACGCAAACGTAATTGTTGGTGAGTGGGAACTCGAGTCGGGAAACGGAGAAGAGCTCACCCCGGAGATGATGGACTTGGTTCGCGAAAACGGTTTTAACATCGTGCTCCTCGTCAACGGAGACGGAACCTTCGAATTGTCGCTTCTCGATGAGAGTGCGTCTGGCACGTGGAGCGAAACAGGGACGCATACGTACCGCTTCACCGTCGACGGTGAATCTATCACAGGAACATACGACGATGCCAGCAAGCGGCTCACATGGGAAGATGGCGGCGATCAGCTGGTTTTCCGTCCCATTCAATAATTGAGAGCGTACTTCGATAGCACGTTCCATCCGTCAGTAAAACGTTGGGCCCTGCAACATGCAGGGCCCAACTTCTGTTTTATGACGTAAAAGCTATGGCGCTTCAGCAATCGCTACTCGAAGTCGTACAGATCCTTCGCGGCAATCTTGAATGCCTCGTACACCTCATCGGCGATAGCTTCGTCTTCGACGAGCTCAAACGCGACAGGCTGGTCCTCCTCGTCAACCTCGGTCACTTCGAGCACCACAACCTCACCGGAAGACATGGCCGGCTCGTCAGGTGTCACCGGGAAGAAGAAGCCGTAACGACGCCCATCGTCGTGCAAAATCAACCCCAAGAACTCGAGCTGAATGACGTCACCGCGCTCGTCCTCGAGGTCGTATACGGTGCCTTCCTCGATAGGCGGGCAGAAATTTGGAGCGCTTCCCTGTCTCATCGTTTTCTCACTTTCCCCGTTGCCGAGCTAACCAAAAGGAGTTGTCTTCCGATTAGTTACTTCCTCTTCTTGCCCTTTTTCTTGTTGGGATTGCGCACGGGCTGTTGGTACAGCGGTTTGCCATCCGCGCCGATCTCGTTCGAGCCATGCGAAGCCTCGACTTCCACGACGGGCAAATCGTCGGTCGCAACAGCTGCCATTGCAGCTTCAGCATTGGCGGCCTGAACGCGCGCCGTCTTCATGCGCGCAACCTTCGAACCGCCGATGTTGCCGGCAACCGCAGCACCAGAACGCTCGAACTCGAAGTTGCCGATCGTCGGGCCGTACTTCTTCTCAAGCTTCTTGTACTTGTCCTCGCGCGTCTTCCAGATGGCGAACAGAGGCGTGCCGACGGCAATCGATGAGTAGCAGCCGATGACCAGGCCGATCGTCATGGCGAACGCGAAGTCCTTCAGCGTCTCGCCACCGAACAGCAGCATGAACAGAACTGGGATGAGCGAGGTGATCGTCGTGTTAATCGAGCGAATGAGCACCTGGTTGAGCGAATGGTTTGCCATCGTGTAGAACGATGTCTTGATGTTGAGGTCTTTCATGTTGTCGCTGATGCGGTGGAACACGACGACCGTGTCGTACAACGAGTAACCGATAATCGTGAGCAGAGCGGCAACGGCATTGGGCGTGAACTCACGTCCGACGAGCGCGTAGATGCCGACCACGATGATGAGGTCATGCAGCAACACGATAACCGCCGTGACGCCCATCTTGAACTCGAAGCGGATGGCGATGTAGATGATGATGAGCACAAGTGAAACCAAGAACGCGATGAGCGACTGGTTGATGACACTGGAACCCCAGTCGGGGCCAATGGTCGTAACTTCGAAGTTGCTGGACGTCAGGCCGAACTGCTCACCCACCTGCGTAGCGATGCTCGCAGCCTCCTGCGCGTCAGTCGTGGTCATGCGCACGAGGTAGCCTTCCTCGCCGTCGCTGACCGTCGTCTGGATTGTGGCCTCAGGCTGACCAGCAGCCGCAAACGCATCGCGCATCTCGTCGAGCGCGATGTCGCCCGTATCGTGGAACGTGATGGATGTGCCGCCGACGAACTCGATGCCGAACGTCATGCCCTTAAGGCCGATGACGGCAAATGATGCCACCACCAGGCAGGCAGAAATGATGAGGAAGATCTTGCGCTTGCCCACGAAGTCGATGTCGTGCTTGATGAAGCGACCCTTCAAGTTGTGGACGATCTCGGCGACCTTCAGGCCGTCGGCGCCACCGCGCTCCTCGGCAATAGCATCGATCTTCTTGCTGTCGAGCGCCTCGCCGATTTCGGCCTCGCCAGCAGGAACGCCCAGCACTGCACCAAGCTTGGCGAACTGCTCAGCTGCATCCTGGCCATCCTTGATATTCCAGAAGCCCGGGTGCTTGGCGATGGCGCGCGGTGCGAGCAAACGCACGAGCGGTGCCTTGAACAGCAACATCATGACGATGTCGCACAAGATGCCCAGCGCCAGCGTCAGACCGAAGCCCTTGACAGAAGCCGATGCCAGGAAGAACAGCGAAAGAGCCGAAACGAGCGACACGAGGTCGGCGTCGATCGACGTCTGGATAGCGTGGCGAACACCGCTTTGGGCAGCGGCTTTCACGCTTCTGCCCATACGTATCTCTTCTCGGAACCTCTCGACCGTCAGAACGGATGAGTCAGCCGCCATACCGATGGTCAACACAATGCCCGCAACACCAGACAGCGTGAGGCTGAACATGCCGAACCTCGAAAGCGTTGCCAAGATGCCCAGATAGAGCAGCGCGAACACGATGACTGCGCCAGCGGTGATGGTACCGAGGCCCTTGTAGAAGAACAGCAGGTAGATCATGACGAGCAGGATGCCGAGCAGCGCCACCATGACGCCGGAGCGCAGAGCATCCTGGCCAAGCGTCGGACCGACGACCTGGCTTTGCGAGTACTCGAAGCTGACGGGCAGCGAACCGCTTTCGAGAACGGTCTGCAGAGCCTGTGCCTCAGCAAGCGAGTAGTTGCCTGTAATCTGGACCTGGCCGTTGGGGATTTCGGATTGGACTGCCGGAGCCGACTGCACCTCGTTGTCGAGGATGATGACAATCTGACCATGATCGGCAACGAGGTCGCGCGATGCCTCGGCAAACGCCTGGGCACCCGGGGAATCGAGCTCGATGTCGACGGAGTAGTCGAGCGACGCTTCGGACGGACGACCGACAGTCACGCGATTGATGTTCGAGCCGGTGACGATGGGCGTGTACGTGCCGTCTTCGACCATGAGATGCTGGACCTCGCCGGTCTTGAACGAGTTGCCGAAATCGTCGCTGACCGTCGCCTCATCGCCGTATTGACCAGTTTGGATCTTCTGCTTCACGTCCGCATCGGTAAACGAGTCGAGGCGGGCGAATTCGAGCTTGCCCGTCTTGCCGATCGTGTTGAGCGCCGTCTCCGTGTCGGACAAACCAGGAATCTGAACGAGAATTTGGTTGGTGCCCTGTACTTGGACAACAGCTTCGGAAGCACCGAGCGCGTTGACGCGGCTTTCGATGATGGCACGGCTCATTTCCATCTCTTCATCGGTGATTGCGTCACCGTCAGTAGATGTCGCCGTCAAAACAACCGACAGACCACCTTGGATGTCGAGACCCTGATTGATTTTCTCCTGTGGAGGCATGAACATGATGATCGAGCCGATGACCAACAGCGTCGTGATGACGAGCAGCCAAATGTTGCGGCGATCGGTGTTAGTAGCCTTCTTGCGGTCGTTGCTCTGAACAGCCATTCGTATACTTCTTTCTTTCTTTCTTGGGTGTGTGCGCACAGCACGAACCATGGCAGAACTTTTATATTTTGCCACAAATGAGGCACCTTTTGAGTAGCGTTTGCGAAAAGCGTCATCATGCATGGCTATTTGTATACGCAAGTAGCCATGAAAGGCGTGGACGCCCCTGCTAGTAGTCTTTTGCGGCAGGGCTGGCCATCCAGTCGGCCAGGAACTCGTCGTACGAATCCGCCTCGATTGCCTCGCGTGCACGGCGCATGAGATCGATGAGGAAATGCAGGTTGTGCATCGAAAGCAGGATGCCTCCGAGCATCTCGTCCTGTTTCACCAAATGGCGGATGTAAGCGCGCGAGTAGTGCGTGCACGTCTCGCACGTGCATTGGGGGTCGAGCGGATCGAAATCGTGCGTGTACTTCGCATTGCGCATGTTCATGCGACCTTGGCTCGAAAACGCCGTGCCCATGCGGCCGGTGCGTGTGGGCAGCACGCAATCGAACATGTCGACACCCTCGCCAACCGCGCGCACGAGCGTCGTCGGGTTACCGACGCCCATGAGGTAGCGTGGACGATCGTCCGGCAGTGAACGCGCGACCGTTCCCAGCGTTTCAAACATAACCTCGTGGCTTTCACCCACTGAGTAGCCGCCGATTCCGAAACCGTCGAAACGACGCCCGCCAGCAGCAACGCTTTCGTTCTCGATGCGAATCAGGTTCTCAACGCTCTGGAGGCGCAAGTCGAGGTGCATCCCACCTTGCACGATGCCGAACAACGCCTGGTCTGCGCGATGATGCGAGGCCAGACAACGCTCTGCCCATTCCCACGAGAGCTTCGTCGAAGCCTCGACAGCACGCTTTTCCGCGGGATAGCCCACGCACTGGTCGAGCTGCATGGCGATGTCCGCTCCGATGCGCTCCTGAATCCGCATGTTGTCTTCGGGCGTCCAGCGATGCTTGCTGCCATCATAGTCGAGTGCTTGGAAGTTCACTCCATCAGCATCGGTCTTCATCATGTGGTCGAGGCTGAACAGTTGAAAACCGCCCGAGTCAGTGAGCATGGGGCCATCGTAATCCATGAACTTCTGCACGCCACCCGCCTCTTCGACGACATCGACGCCGGGGCGCATGTACAGGTGATAGGTGTTTGCAAGCACAACCTGGGAGTTCAACTCGTGGAGACCACGCGACGTGATGCCCTTGACCGTCGCATGCGTTCCGACGGGCATGAACATGGGCGTCGTGAACGTGCCGTGTGCCGTCTCATAGGTGCCCACGCGGGCATGGCCGGACTTGGCCTCAATGGTGTAATCGAACATACTCATGCGAAGTAGTATAAGACCATCCGTTACGCAGCCAACGCGTACGGCTCCTCCGTCATCGAAACATCAGGCTCCCCCGCTCGTGCATCGGAAGCCGTGTCCGCCGTGGTGCCGCCATCATCCTGCGCCGTCTTGGCAGCCATCTTGGTTTCGTCCTCGGAACCCACAGCGGAACCGCTCTCCGATTTGCCGCCTCCTGCAAGGGCAACTTCGTTCGGAACCGTCGATTCCACCATTTCGTTCGATTCAACGATCTGGAGGAAATCAGAATACGAATCCTTGGTACCATCGAGAGGGCTGGCAAGATCCGTGGCGAAGTCCATGAGAATCGAACCGTTCGGCTTCTCGTCCTGTCCCATCGTTTTCTCAAGCGCCACCAGGTAGTTCAAGAACGTGGTGGTGAATTGGAGCGACGCCTCGTCACCTGAGTAATTGGTACCCGTGGCCGTTTCCGAGCCCACACCCTTGATGAATTTCGCTTCGAAATCGTTGGTATCCGAATAAAGCTTCTTCCCGTTGGCATCAACGGGCGACAAATCATTCACGACCTGGTCCAGCGTTTCGCCGTTGTGCATGCGCTCGAGAATCGAGTTGAGCCCGGCGCGCAGACGCTCTGACGAAATCGCGACCGTGGTCTCATCCTCCTTGATGGCGGATTCCCCACCCTTCTTGGCCGCCAGCTCGCTCAGATACAGGGTAGCAAGGTAGCCGGAGACGTATCGACTCTGATCTGAATCCACTTCGTTGCCGTTCTCGTCATATCCACCAGAAAATTCGAGGTCAAAATAGAGATTTTTCTTGTCGGATGTTGCATTGAGATAGTTGTACAGCAAGCTGTCAACATCGTAGATATCATTGAACGTCGTCTCGCTTCCCTCCTTCGCACGCAACATCTTGAACATGTTGTAGCGGAAAGCGTAGACATTCTCGACGGAAGACGCAGTTCCCTCGATGAACCAGCGAGGGTAATGGATGGTGTTGTACAGATCCTCGAGCTCCTTGGTTGGGAAATCCCCTTCCTCGTCGGTGACAGCATTGCGTATATCCGTTGCACCGAGCATTCCCGTCCGGTTGTAGTCATCCATGATGGCATGGAGCAGTTCGTGCACGATGGTGTTCTCGAGCGTGGTCATGGCCTCGCCTTCACGAACAAGCACGAACTTGCCTGTCGCGGGATTCATCACGGGATTATCGTCGTCATCCAACTGAGCTAGGCTGGACAGGTCGACAGCCATCATGTAGCAGTACTTGATGTTGTCACCATCGATGACGGTGTTGTACCCCACATATGCGAGCGCATCGGGCGGCGCGGCCTCATGCTCTGCTATTCCGTCTTTATCCCCATCCTTATAGTACACATACAGGCCGATTTCCCTACCAATCTGCCCCTGGTCTGCAGCAGCCCTGAACGCTGGGAAGCTGTCGAGCAGCAACTCGACGGCTTGCGGTTCAAGCTTGTTCAAGATGAGATCGAGGATGAACTCGAGATCTTCGTCGCTGAACGCATCGCGAGCCGTCTGGGAGCAGTAGATATCCACCAAGCTGCGGACGTAAGACCCCGAGGGAGCTTCCGAAGCCTCTGACGACGATTGGTTCCCTGATTGATTCTCACTCGTGTTCTGCTGCGCATTTACGAAGAAGCCCCTCAGCGAAGCGGGCAAAATGTAGGTAATGCCGGTTTGGGCATCATAGACGGAAATGACTTCGCTGCCTCCGAACAGCTCGGTAAGCGAATCGGAAAGCGTTACTTTGAACTCGCTTCCGTCAATCGAGTAGCCTTGAGGCAGATAGAACACGAGCGCCGGCAGATACGACCTGCCCTCTTGCGCGTCGGTGGCCAGCTCCAAGTTGTCGGCAACCCAAAGCACGGGGATTTCCCACTCCACCCCTTCGGCCGAGGTCACCTTCGCCGTGTTGTCAAGCGTATCGCCGGGGTTCGGAGCAGCAACGTCGTCTATGACGAGCCCGCTCACCGTTGGCTGATCGCCTGCAAGCGCATGGTTGTCGACTTCGACTTCGGTTTGCACGGCAAGCGCCGTCGCAGGCATCGCAAACGCCGTAACGAGAACGAACGCGACGACGATGGACAAAACGCGTGAGAACAGGGAATGAGTCATGGAGACGCCTTTCAGCAATTCGAGCTATTCCAGTAATATCATAACGCTAAATCTGCTCAAACGAACAGCGGGTCTAGTACGTTTCACCTCTCGAATCGCATAGACCCAATCAATACCCCAATGCTAAACTTCTGCCCATGAAACTACTCGTACATGCTTGTTGCGGGCCATGCTCGATCATGCCCACTCGTCTTCTTGAAGAAGAAGGGCATGACATCACGGTCTTCTACGCCAACAGCAACATCGCGCCACGCTCCGAGTACGAGCATAGGCGCGAGGAGCTCGAAAAGTACGCTGCGATGCAAGGCTTCGAGATGATCGAAGGCGACTACAATCCGGCGCACTGGGAGCGCGAGGTTGCTCCAATTGGAGAAGCCATCAAAGACTTCAGCCCCGCACTCGGTTCCAAACATGTGGGTGATAACACACCGCAGCCAGAATCGGTGGCAGAGCTGCTTGACGACGAACGACGCCGCGAACGTTGCCGTGCATGTTATCGGATGCGACTCGAGGAAGCGGCCGCGAAGGCCGTCGCGGGTGGGTACGATGGCCTGACCACTACGCTGGCTGTCAGCCCCTATCAATTCACCGACGTCATCCATGAGGAGCTGTTGCGCGCATGCGAACAGGCGGGCATCGCAGCCCATTTCGAAGACTACCGCCCGTATTACGACGAGGCCACACGCATCAGTCGCGAGCTGGGCATGTACCGCCAGAACTACTGCGGATGCCGATTCTCCATCGCCGAAGGCGAAGCCACGCGCGCGTTCATCAAGCAACAGCGCAAGGCAGCCAAGGAAGCGAAACGGGCTGCACGCGAAGCCGAAGAAGCAGCGCGCAAGGAAAAGGCCGCCGAAAAACAGGCCTACGCCGAAGCGCAGGCCAAAAAACGCGCTATCTTGAAAGCGATGCGCGAGGAAAGCTAGCTGGCTGTCCTGAGCCAGGGGAATGGTTCTCTTAGCGCTAATGAGTCGGGGGCCTGACCCCCGACTCATTAGCACAAGCCTGCGTTCTAATCTTTATGAGTCAGGAGCCTGGCCCCCGACTCATTAGCACAAGCCTGCGTTCTAATCCTTGTAGATCTTCTCGAACTGGGTAAAGCCCTCTTCTTCGAGCGTGGCGATCTGGCGTTTCATGTTCTTGCGCATAGGCAGCACGGCAACGTCGCGGCCTTCGGCGCGCAGGGCTTGTGCCTGTTTGAGCGCCTCGAAACGACGCTCAGCTGATGCCTTGCCATCGATGAGGAATGCAACCGCACCTTCTGCATCGCCTTCATCAAGGCTTGTCACACCTGCATCGCGCAGCACAGCGATGATGCGCTCGAAACCAATGGAGAACCCGCAAGCGCATACATCCTCGCCCGAGAACTTGCCGATCATCTCGTCGTAGCGGCCGCCGCCGGCAATTGAGATGCCGAAGTTGTCGACTGTGACCTCGAAGATGGGACCGGTGTAATAGCCCATACCGCGCACGAGCGTCGGATCGAAGACGATCTGCACGCCGTCGGGCGTGAGCGCACGCGTCGCCGCGATGATCTCGTCCAGGTTGGCAACCGCCTCGGCCAAGCCCTCGGGATCGATCTGATCGCAGAAGCCCTTGCACGATTCGGTGTCGATCTCGCCCTTGAACAGATCGAGGAAGCAATCCGCCATCTCGGGAGCCGCACCGTTCTCGAGCAGCTCCTTCTCAACACCTTCGAACCCAATCTTGTCGAGCTTGTCGAGGGTCACGAGCATGCCGCCAACCTCAGGATCGGCGCAGCCTGCCTTCATGGCGGCAGCGCAGAGGATGCGGCGGTCGTTGACGTGCACGGTGAACTTGTCGATGCCAGCAGCGCCGAGCACGGTCGAGAGCGCTTTGGACGTTGCAGTGATCAGCTCGATTTCGGCAAGGTTGGTCGAATCGCCCAACACGTCGATATCGCACTGCACGAACTGGCGGAAGCGTCCCTTTGCCGGTTGGTCAGCACGCCATACAGGCCCAACTTGCAATGCGCGGAAAGGCGAAGGCAGCTGCTCCTTGTTGTTGGCGTAGAAGCGAGAAAGGGGCACGGTCAGGTCGTAGCGCAGGCCTTCGGCCACGAGCTCGTCGCGGTTGCCGGAATCCCACGCACGGTCGAACGCCGCTCCACGTTTGAGCACCTTGAAGATGAGCTTCTCGTTGTCGCCGCCCTGCTTGGACGTGAGGTTGCCGATGTGCTCCATCATGGGAGTCTCGATCTGCGTGAAGCCGAAGCTCGCGTAGATGCCCTTGATTTGCGAGAGCACCGACTCGCGCAGCTTCATGTCAGCCGGCAAGAAATCAGTCATGCCCTTGATGGGCTTTTTCGAGAACGCCATGTCTTCTCACTTTCAATCAGTCAAGACGGCCCGAAGGCCGCCTTCTTTCTCGTCTCTATTCGAACACCCAACGGCCTTCGGAAGTCTGCTTGACGTCGATGTCGTCGTACTCGTCATCGCCGTCTTCCACGTCGACGACCGCCGGCTCCTTGCCTTCCTTGGTCTCGCGTGGGAACACCTCGCGGAACACGTCGAGGGCGGGGCCGCCCGAAATGGCGAACACCACACGCTCGAACTGCCCGGGATGGGCATCGAGCCAAGTCTGGAACAGACCCGCCACCTTGGACGGATCGTTATCGAAGAATCCGCAGCCGAATGCGTTGAGGACCAGCGTGTCGACTTCGTTGGCGGCGGCGATATGCAAGATGGTGCGGACGCGGTTCGCCAGATCGATATCGCATTCCGCTTCGGACCTGTGATTCTCGAGTGCAAAACGCCTGTTTGGAGGGGCACACACGATGACATCGCGCTTTTGCATGATGCCACCAGTCGTGAAGATCACGTCTTTCAGATAGAGAGCCCTGTCGGAGTTGAGCCCGCCATGGCCTGTATGCTTGTTGCCGTCGTAATAGGTTTCGCGCAAGCCTTCGAGAATCGGGAACAGATTGCTCTCGGCGCAAATCTGCTCTTCGGGAGACCATCCGCCACCCAGGTAGTTGCCACCGGGAATACGGTAGTTAGCAGGATCGAGCAGGCAGACCTTGCCGTACGAGCGCGAAGCAACCGTCGCGATGCCGGCCCATTCGACCTTGATCGTCGTCTTCTCAAACCTCGGTTCCGGCAGCGGCAAATCGCGCCCCACGCCGTCCTCATACAGTTCTGCAGATTCGACGGTCTGCGCTATTTCCGTTGCAAACAGGCCTTTCACCATACCGGTGTGCCTGACTGCTTCCTTCCTACGATCTTCCTTGCTCGGCATTGCTGTAACTCCAATCGTGCATTTACGTGTTTTGCAAGTATACTAGACCCTTCCAAACAGAGTGCCAACCAAACGGAGACTGTCCCTTTTTGGCTGGAATGTGGAATGGAGAGCAAAAACTTGAAGACGAGCGATTTCGAATACGACTTGCCACCCGAGCTCATCGCGCAAGAGCCAGCAGCCGAACGCGATAAATGCCGACTGCTCGTTATGGACCGTACGACTGGCGAGCTGGAAGACCGCATTTTCTGCGATATCGTCGACTATGTGAACCCCGGCGATTTGCTCGTGGTTAACGAGACGCGCGTGCTGCCGGCCCGTTTGTTGGGCAAGAAACGCGGCACCGGCGGTGCGGCCGAAGTGTTTCTGCTTCGCGAGGTGTTCGACCGCGAACCCAAAACGAGTCGCTCGGCTATCTGGGAAGCGCTCGTCAAACCGGGCAAGAGGTTAAAGCCAGGAAGCGGCGCGATTGTCGACTTCGAAGACGCGCAGGGCACTGTCGTATTGTCCGCCGAGGTGATCGATTGGGCGGCAAATGCTACACGAGGTGAGCGCATCGTGCGCCTGACCACAACCGAAGCGTCGCTCGACGAAGCGCTGCACGCTGTCGGCCACACGCCCCTGCCCCCCTACATCAAAGATTACACCGGTGACGAGGAGCTGTACCAAACCGTCTACTCGAAGCGCGAGAGCTCTGCTGCAGCTCCGACAGCCGGCTTGCATTTCACGCCCGAGCTCATCGAAAAGATCAAGGCGAAAGGCGCAGGTTGGGAAACAGTCGAGCTGGAGGTGGGTCTCGACACGTTTCGCATCGTGGACGAGGACGATCCCGAAGCGCATCAGATGCACACCGAGTTCTACACCGTACCCGAACGCACCGTCGAAGCCATCGAGCGCACGAAAGCGACCGGCGGGCGCGTGATCGCCGTGGGCACAACGAGCGTGCGCAGCCTCGAAAGCGCTTGGGATGCAGAAGCAGGCAAGCTGCTGCCGCGCGAGCGCGCCGCCACGTCGTTGTACCTGCTGCCAGGCAGTGAGTTTCACGTCGTCGACGCGCTGGTCACGAACTTCCACGTGCCGCGCAGCA
>JAZLCO010000075.1:0-14024 GCA_045614225.1 Eggerthellaceae bacterium
GCGGCCCGGAGCTGCTGACCTACGGTCTGGATGAGAAGTTCCTGCTGGCCCATCCGGACGTGGACAAGCTGCCCTATTACGAGTACATCCGCCTTGTGACCGAGGCCGGCGGAAAGATCATCCATGCTCATCCCTACCGCCGCAGGCCCTACATTCCCGTCTTCGCGCCCGACCCGGCTTCCGTGGAGGCTTTCGAGGTTTACAACCCCTGCAACGGCGACGAAGTATCCAACCGTGCCGCCTACCTCGAAGCCAAGGAAAACGGCTTGCTCGATGAATCGAACTGCGGAATTGACGAAAAAGGCCAGCTGCAGATCTACTACAAAGTCACTGATTTTGGGCTCGACATGATGGACCGTTACATCGGGAAATACAACAATCCCGAATAGGAAATCCACTTCACCATACGAAAAAAGATGCGGCCATGGGGTTTTCCCATGGCCGCATTGTTCTTAGGGCATCGGCTCGTTAATCTTAGAGCCTAACCATGCATCTCGATCGTGTGTAGATAGTCGAGCATTGCTCGTTCTTGCTCCTCGTCGAGCACGCTTTCCGGCGCTTCATCAAGCAACTTTTCGACAATCGCATGGGCGCGGTGCGTCGATTCGAGCTGCCCCTGCGCCTCCCATTCGTCGGAACCTTTCCAGTCCGAAACGGTGGGCTCCCAAGCTTCTTGGCAATAGTCAAGCGTTTCGTCGTAAACGAGGAAGTTGCCGCCGAAATCCTCTTCGTAAATCATGTCGAGACCCATGTGCTCTTCGTTGAACGTGAGCCCACCAACCAACAGTCGGACGCGGGCGATGAGCTCATCATCGAGCACGGTCTTCTCAAGAGAGGACGTCATGAGATTGGCAAGTGATCCAGCTGTTTGGCTGGTCACGTCGCAGCCAGCGAGCGCGGTGTACAGGAAGCTCTGCATCGTTTCCATACCCGCCTGATAATCGATGCATTTTGACGACGTGACGCCGGTTTGGGCGCGCGACGGCAAATGATAGAACTCGCGCTGCATCTGAGTTGATGCAGCAAGCATGAGCATCGTATCGGGGTGCGCGCACTCCCACGAGGCGGAACGCATGTAGCCATAGGTCAGCGATGCCGACACGACCACGGGAATGCCAGGTTTGATGAGCTGCGCAAGCACAAGACCCGCGAGCTCTTCCGCAAGCGAGAGAATAACTGTGGAGAGCGGGAACACTGGCGACGTGATGCCCGACATGGGAGCAGACACGATGACGACAGGCTGATTGGCCTCCGCATAGACCTGGATGCCATCGCAGGCGAACTGCGAGTAAAGCAACGGGGAGTTGGGGCAGACGATATGCCATGTCACATAGTGGTCATCGGTGTAGGCGTCGCTACCGAAACCAATGTTGTAGAGCCTCAGGACTTCTTTCTTCTTCTGCACCGTCTCGAGGCTCATCGGGCTCAGAAGCGGCTTGTTGCAGTGCTTGAACGACTCGAACATGGCAACGATGCCCCGCATACGCTCAGGTACATCATTGAGGGAAACGGGCTCATAGCCACCGATGTCGACGTTCGGCAACGCCTGGTAGAGCTTCTGCAAATCGGCGAAGTCTTTCCGCGTCGCAAGCCTACGCGTTCCGTCGTAGTCGCGCATGAACACTTCCCCACCGTTCGGGTGGATGAGGATGCGGTCCCCGCCGACCAGGACATCATGCTCGTGATTTGGCGCTTCAAGCTTGAATTGGGAAGGCGCAAGCTCTACACACCTTTCAATCTCACGAGCATCAAAGAAGACGGTGTGCCCGTCCACTTTGAAACCATGGCTCTTGAAAATTTCAATGGTCTCATCAGACTCGAAGACAACACCTTTTTTGGAAAGGATCTCGCATGCCTTCTCATGGATGGTTTGCATTTGCTCGGGCGAGAGCACATCGAGCTGTCCAGCTACGTTCATGTGAGACAATCCTGCCTTATCAATCAATTCATTTGCGTGTTCGAATTCGTTCTCGTCACGAAAAAAAGGGGCGCATCGCGCCCCATCAAAGTAGGACTATGCCTCAAGCCAAGCTTTGGCTTCCTTTTCGGTAATCGGGCGAATGTCTTCTCCCGAGTTGTACGGGCTGTCAACGCCGCCAAGGCCCCAAAGGAAGTACAGGCCGCCCTTGGTCTTGTAGAGGGTCTCTTCATAACCAGCCGGATCGCCGTAGTAGCTGTGAGCGCGGTTGCCCAAAGCCTCTGCCGTATTGGTGTCGTAAGAGTGCTTCTTACCTTCGAACATCTTCATCTTGCGCATATTTCCTCCTAGAAACGTATGTCGATTGAAATCGCTTCAATTGATGTAATCAATACCATACCACTTAGCAAAGGGTTGGAACACTTATCAATTGCCTCTCCAAATATATCGAGGGGCGAATGGTCGAAGCTACAGCGTTCCAAACTCTCCTCGGTACCAAACCAGCAGCGCATACATGGTCCATACAGGATGCCAGTAGCTGCTCGTCGCTTCGCGTCCAGCCGCCTCGGAGAAGTATTTCTTGATGTAGTAGCGAGGGAGAAGACCACTAAGCAGGTATTTTGCTTCCCTGCTCGAGAACAGCTCCTTGAGCATGCTCGCCCACGGCTCCTCGTGCATCCACACCTGAGTGGGAACGGGGAATGCGCGCTTGGGTTTCTGCGCAACTTCTTGTGGAAGGAAGCTCTCGGCCGCATCACGGAACACGATCTTGTTGTTGTCAGGAGTGACCTTGTATTCCGTGGGAATCGACACCGCAAAGTCGAACAGCCTGCGGTCGATGAGCGGCGTGCGGATGTCCACCTTGTTAGCGCGCGCAACCGCATCCAGATTCGGCAGAAGATTGCACTCTGTCGCGTAGGTCAGATCGAACGCCTGCATCTTCTCGAAACCGTCGCTGAAACGTTCGAGATAGCGCTCAGGCTCTTTCAAACCGCGTGTCTTCATACAGGTGTGGGCGGCCTTCCAGTAATCGACCTGGGGTGAGTTCAGGTAGTTCTGATAAACCTTGTAGCCGCAGAACAGCTCATCGGGGCCTTCGCCTGAGCAGCAGGCGCTCGTGTGCTTTGCAGCCTCACGCGCCGCCAGGAACAGGGGGATGTATGACGAGTCGCCGCTCGGTTCCTCGCGTGCAACCATCGCCTCGGGAACAACATCGAAGTACTCCTCGATGGTAACCGGGCAAACATGGAAGTCGACGTTGAGCGCCTCGGCTATCGCAGCAGCTTCCTTTGACTCGTCATAACGGCTTTCCTCATAGCCAACGCTCACAACCTGCTTGGCAGGCAGGCCCGCTGCGAGCAATGAAGAGTCGACACCAGAGGAAAGAAATGAAGCCTCGCTTGTCTTGCGCTCCGTTTCGAAGATGTCGGAAAGGATGCCTTTTAGATCCTCGACGGCAGACTCGTAATCCTCGTAGCGGTTCAATGTGAACTCGATATCTTCAAAACGCTCAACGGTCACGTTGCCGTTGTTCTCAACAAGGCGGAACCCGGGAAGGAGTCTCTTGACGCCCTTGTAGAACGTGTTCTCGGTTGCCGGATACCAAAAACGCAGGTACGTCGGCACGATATCGCGATTGAGTTCTTTCTTATGCCCGCTTTCCTCTAACAGCCCATGGATGGTATCCGAATAGAACCATGCGCCATCGGCTCCTTTGCAGTAATACACAGGCTCGCGGGTATACAGGCCCTTTCTAACCTCGGAATCGCGCTCTAATCTAGCCATTATGTTTCAACCCTTTCAATGACCATGGCATGAACCATCCACTGCACCCTCGTGCAGCGCACATTGCACCATGGTCCGGCAATTCGATTGCAGACAAATCTTGTCTATTGTCCCCCACGACGTTGCCAATTGGGCTTCCGATTGTCAAGCGGAAATGAAGTCTTCATATCGGCCGCACAAGAAAGCGGCACTACAGGTTTTTCTGAATCGTGAGGATGTTTTTCCCGTCCTCGTAAACATACGAGACGTCGTCCATCAGCTGCTTGACCATGAAAATCCCCAAGCCGCCTTCTCGTTCCATGTTCGCTTCAATCGACGTGTCGGGATCCTCTTTCGCCAGCGGATCAAAGGGGATGCCGCTGTCGAGGAATTGCAAAATGACACGCAACGGATTCTCGAAGATCCCGCATCGAATCTCTACGCCATCAGTCTCCGCTAGTCCGGCGTAACTCACGATGTTGACGAGGATCTCCTCTATGGCAACCTCGATCTGGTAGAGCGTCCGCGACGAGCAGTCGTATTGAGCAAGCTCCTCGCCCACAAACTCAATGACCGGGGTCGGATCTTCATCGTTTGCAGGAACGATGATGCTCCTCATGTGCCCAGCCTTTCCTTGACCGGTTATTCGAACGTAAACATGACCGCAAAGCCTGTCATCTCGAAAAGTTCCATGACATTGCTTTGGACGTCACGTAGCACCAACGTGCCTCCTTTTGCGTCCACATCGCTTCGCAGACGCTTCAACGCGCGCAAACCTGCACTCGCGATGTAGTCGAGCTCGGACATGTCGAGCACAACGTTTTTCGATGCTTCCACAGCCTGTGCAAAGGCCTGATCGGCACTCTTCGCAGCTTTCACATCAAGCCGTCCCACGAGCTTGACTTCGCTTACATCCCCGTTAACGGTGTTGCTAATCTCAAGCATGCTCTACTCCTGTCCTATTATTCTCGCCAATCAAACCATCCAAAGGCTCAGTTGCCTTAAACAGCTTGATGGTCTTCTTCGTCTCCCCACCATCAGTAGTTTTCTTGCCAATGTAGCGCAATCCGAGCATGGTTATATCGTCGAACTGCGGAGCATCCTTCACAAACTCGGAAATTCGTTCTCGCACGAATGGCAGAATGTCACCAGGAGAGGCGCTCGGCGCTTCATTCAGAGCGTCAACGAGCCGCTCTTCGCCGAACAGCTCCTCTTGAGCATCAGTGGCTTCCGTCACACCGTCAGTATATTGGAATACAGCATCACCTGGCTGCAATACCACCGTATGGTTGCGGAAACGGTACTTCTCAGGAAGTCCGCCGTAATCTTCCTGCGTAAACACGGCAAGTGCAACAGCTCCGTTCGGCTTGGGAAGCAGCTCCCATTTTCCATCGCGGAACAGGGCAAGCTTTTCATGCCCCGCGTCGGCATACGTCAAAATACCGGTCGACATCTCGAAGATGCCCAACCAAGCAGTGGTGAACATGTCATCGTCGTTCTTCTCCGACAAGTCCGCATTTGCACGCATGAGCACCGAAGCGGGGTCGAGGTTGGAGAGCGCTTCCATCTTGATGACAGTCTTCGACAGCATCATGAACAACGCCGCCGGCACGCCCTTTCCACTCACATCGGCCACGACAAGCGCAAGATGGTCGTCGTCAATCATGAAGAAGTCGTAGAAGTCGCCGCCCACTTCTTTAGCGGGCTCCATGCTTGAGAACAGCTCAATCTCATCTCGCGCCGAAATGACACGGGTGATGGTCGGCAACACGTTCGCCTGAATCTCGGCAGCCATATCTAGGTCGGCTTGCACGGTTGCCAAAGACGTTTTCAGCGCTCCGACTGTCAGGTTTATATCGTTGGAAAGCGACGTGAATTCCGTGGCGTCGCGCACGTCAATTTCGACATCCAAATCGCCCTGTGTGATCTGAGCCAGCTGAACGGTCATCCGCCTTATTCCGCGCACAACGACGAGCTTCACAACAGCGTGGATGACTAGGAACAGAGCTGCGAAGACGATTACCTCCATGAGCACAACGAGAAGCAGCGAGGAATCGCGGGATGCGTTGGCTTCCGAAACGGGCAAAAGGGCGATGACTCGGTAGCCTTCGACTTCATGGTACGTTGCAAAGCATTCCTCACCGGCAAATGTTGTGGTGAAGAGCTGCCCGGCTTCAGCCGCCTCAACGTCGGCAGTTAAACGTGCATCCGACTCAGCTGCAATATCGCCACGCGTGCTGACAACCGCGCCCGCCTCGTCGATGACAACGAGCTCTCCCCCTTGTCCCACATGGCGGTTTTTAACAGACGACTCGATTTGAACAGATAGGTCGTTGGCAAAATTCTGCGCATCGTACCCCACTTGTACGAAACCATCTGCAATGGAAACGCCTGCGTACTTGCGCGCCGTGGAGGCATCGTAAGAAATGGGGCGGTAAGCTTGGACGAACTCTTGTTGCCCATTGCCTGGCAACAGCACGAGAAACTCACTCGACTGCTCCCCCAATGCCATGTCGAAACCTATGAATTCGGGGGCAGTGCTGGCAACGATGAATCCATTTGCGTCGATGACATTGATTTCGGCAACGTCGAGACTTTCAGCAAGCCGCCTGCATTCCTCGCTGGTCGCATCAGCGACCGAGGGAATGGCTGCCGCAGCACGCTCGGTAATCTCGAGCAGATTCTCGTCCGACGCGTCAACGATATCTTGTTCAACGTCTTCAACGCTCAGTTCCAACAACTCGGTTGTATCGGAAAGAGAACGGCTCGTTTGCACGATGGACGTGAATCCCACGGTGAGAAGAAACGCCACAACAATTGCCATGAGCATGCGGGTATGAAGGATTCGTACAACGTTACGATCGTCGACGGGCGTTATCAAAGGCTCGTGATGCAGTAGATGAAGCGCGAACGAGGACAGCATCGTGGACAAGGCAACGCAGAACGCCATTGGAATCACGCATGCCTGCACGATCTCAAAAGCCCGCGCCGTCTGATCGAGATTCGTTACAAACACGAGCAGAAGATGCATCACTTCGGCCACAATGCCAGTAGCGAACGCGAACGACAAGTTGGGAATGTAGTAATTGAACACGTACTTGCGGAGTGCCGCTGCATATGCACCAGCGAAGATGGTGCCCAAGCTGCACGCCACGCGGGTGAACTCTCCCACGCCCCACATCACCGCAAGCCAGCGCTCGATTCCACCAATAAGACCTGCAATGATGCCAGCCGGCCCACCGAAGAACAGGCCAGCTGCCAACGGCGCGGCATCACGCACGTTCATCATGGCACCGTCCAAGGGAATGCCTGCTTCGGTGCCGTAAATGGCGATGAGCCCGAAAATGACACCAACGATTACCTGCCAGCCCCTTTCGGGGACGCGCGCCACGCTTGTGCGCTTCCGAAGCAGCGTGAGCACAATGCATGCCATCACGGGCATGAGCGTTGCCACTGCAAACTGTGCAATCGTTCCGATGTCCATGTGCTCGCGCGTTTTCCTTCCTGGCCTGTTTTAGCGTGTTTAGCTTATCACGGCGGGGCAAATTGGATGATTAACTTCGCGAATTAGCCGACCAAAATCGCCATACAAAACAGTGAGAAGAAAGCCTTGCCGCAACGCTGTTTTGTTCATTGTCGTTCTGAGTCGAAACTCGTGTCGCTCGACAGGTTATTTGCCATAGTACGCAGCCTGCGCAGCCGTTGCGTTGTTGAACAAGAAATTGAGGGGGCCATAAAACACGCCGTCGAGCGCTCGCTTCAAGAACCGAAAGAAACGCCTTTCTAATTGCAAAACCAAGATAAGAATTTGAACTCCCCAAGCAGCGTCTCTTGGCTTGGGGCGTTTTCTGTCTTACAGAACCTCGCCCATTGCGCCGCATGCTTGCCATTGGCGATTTTGCCCTGCCATTGAAAGCGCTGCCCCAAAGTGGGCTATACTCGTCATGATTGAATTCTTCATTCCGCGCACCAGACTGCGCGATAGGTTATGAGGTCTGGATTGCATCGGTAAATTTGGAGAACAGGATGACGTATTCGATTATCGGAATCCTCGCGGCGTTGGTATTGCTTATAACCAACCAGGACGTTTTGTGGCGGCATAATAGGCGCGGCGAGCTTGATGAAGGCGCCAACGATGCTGGAAATGCTGTAGGCGCAGGATTAATCAATGGTGACAGGTCAGCCATTGACGCCAAATCGACCGATAGCACCAGCGATACCACATCGGTCAGCTGGAATCGCGACAAGACGCTACGCTATTACCGCTATTTCCTAATCGGCGTGCTGTGCTACTACATCACCGACGCAGCATGGGGCATCCTTGACGCCAATCGTCTCACAGCAATCGAATTCGCGGACACGACGGTGCACTTCGCAGCGATGATGGCTGCTGTACTGATGTGGACGCGCTATGTTGTGTCATATCTCGGCACTAAAAGCGCTTTCAGCGCTGCACTCACACGAACCGGATTCGTCGCGTTTGCTTTCGCAGTGGTCGTGATTGTTGCCAACTTCTTCTACCCAGTGCTGTTTTGGTTCGACGAAGCGGGCGACTACCATGCAGGTGCTGCGCGTTATGTACTGCTGGCAATCCAGATTGCTATGTTCGTCGCAACTTCGGTGTACACGCTGGTTATGGCCTCGAGAACCGAGGGCACACTCAAACGCAGACATCTGACGATCGGGTTGTTCGGTATCGCCATGGTGGTGTTCATCGCTATTCAGGTCTTCTACCCCCTGATGCCGTTCTACGCGATGGGCTACATGCTAGGCACGTGCATCCTCCATAGTTTCGTGGTCGAGGATGAAAAAGACGAGTATCATGCGCTGCTCGAGCGCTCCCTCGCACGCGAGCGTGAGCAGAAAGCACAGATCTCCGAAAGCCGCGAAGCCCTCAGCGAAGCGCTCACCGCGGCAGAAGAGGCCAACAAAGCGAAGACGGCATTCCTTTCGAACATGAGCCACGAGATCCGCACGCCCATGAACGCGATCATCGGCCTCGACAATATCGCGCTAGCCGATCCCGGCATACCCGAAGCCACGCGCGGATACCTCGAGAGGATCGGCGACTCCGCGCATCACTTGCTCGAAATCATCAACGAAATTCTGGATATGAGTCGCATCGAGTCGGGCCGCATGACCATAAAGCAGGAGGAGTTCTCGTTCGCCAAGGCACTCGGCCAGGTAAACGTCATCATAGGCGGCCAGTGCCGTGATAAAGGGTTGAACTACGAGTGCCACACCGATGATGACATACACGATTACTACATCGGTGATGACATGAAGCTGCGCCAGGTCATGATCAACATCCTGGGCAACGCCGTGAAGTTCACGCCCGAAGGCGGCTCGGTTTCGCTGAACGTCGAGTCAGTAGCGCAATACGACGGCAAATCGACTCTGCGATTCACGATTTCCGACACGGGCGTCGGCATGTCCGAAGAGTTCCTGCCAAAGCTATTCGATGCGTTCAGCCAAGAGAACTCGAGCAACACAAACACGAACGCGTATGGCAGCACCGGCTTGGGCATGGCGATTACGAAGAGCATCGTCGAGTTGATGAACGGCACAATCGAAGTCGAAAGCGAGAAGGGCGTGGGCACGACCTTCGTCGTAACGATCACACTGCTCGATTCCGCCCGCGTGGAGAGCGAAGATGTTGGCGAACTGCATCCGAACGACTTGTCGGTGCTCGTAATCGATGATGACCCCATAGCATGCGAGCATGCACAGGTGGTGCTCGGACAACTTGGCATCAGCTGCGACAAGGCGTTGGATGGCGCCGAAGGCGTCGAAATGGCCAAGGTCCGCCACGCTCGCCGCGATCCCTATGATCTGATCCTCGTCGATTGGAAGATGCCAGGGATGGACGGCGTCGAGACAACGCGTCAGGTCAGAACGTCGTTGGGCGAAGAAACCCCCATCATCATCCTCACGTCATACAACTGGGATGACATCATGGAAGAAGCAACCAACGCTGGCGTAGATACGTTTGTTGCCAAGCCGCTGTTTGCGGGAAGCGTCATGGATGAGTTCAAGGCGGCGTTCAGCCGCAAGAGTCTTGACGGTGGAAGCTCCGAAGTCAACCTTGCAGGTAAGCGAATTCTGCTCGCCGAGGACATGCTGGTAAATGCGGAAATTCTCATGATGATGCTGGCCACAGAGAACGTAGACGCCGAACATGCCGAGAACGGGCAGATCGCTGTTGACATGTTCGCCGACCACGAGCCTGGGTATTACGACGCTATCCTGATGGACCTGCGCATGCCCGAGATGGACGGCCTCGCAGCTACGAAAGCGATCCGCACAATGGAACGCGAGGATGCCCGCACCATCCCAATCATCGCCTTGACCGCCAACGCCTTCGACGAGGACGTGCAACGCAGCATGCAGGCCGGCCTAAACGCGCACCTGAGCAAACCCGTCGAAGCCGACATTCTTTTCGGGACCCTTCGCAGCTTGATTAAAGTAGATTCCGAATGATAATCCTGTATGAACGGCGAGGATTCCCTCGTTTGTCATACTGGCAGTTCTTCCGCTTCACCATTATGAAGGTCATCCAGCTTCATCGTCTTTGCCAGCACGAGCGCGAGCACCGCACTTGCTAATGCGGAGACTGGAGCCGTCAGCCAGATTCCGTTCAACCCCAATGTCGACGTGAGCAGGAACAACGATGCAATTGGGAACACCAGCGTCCCGAAAGCTGCTGCGACCATCGAGCGCGCCGGGCGATCGACGGCCGTGAAGAACGACGAGAAGCTCGAATCGACCCACCCGACGAGGTACGAGAACGAGAAGATCTTGATAGCGGTGATGCTCATCGCCAGAAGCTCCTCGTCGCCCGGCTTCACGAACACCGTGGCAAGCGAAGGTCCGGCGAGCAGCATGAGCGCGAACGCCACCGCCGAGGTGATGGCCGATGCGGCGGCAACCCTCTTGAAGAGCTCCTTCGTCCTGTCGATGAGCCCCGCACCGTAGCAATGGCTGATGGCGGGTTGCATCGAGTCGCTTATCCCGAAGTTCAGCATGCCAACGACCTCGTCGGCGTACATGACGATAGCGAACGCCGCCACAGCCGTCGTGCCTCCGTAACGCAAAAGGAACAAATTGAAGACGATGCTCATGATCGAAACGGCGATACTCGAGAAGAACTCGCTCGCCCCGTTTGCGACGATGCGAAGGAGGCGCACGACTTCGATGCGTCCCCTTGTGTAGTAGACGTCCAGACGCCTGTTGCGGAACATGGCAAGCGTCACGATGGAGCCTATGGCTATCGAGCCGCAGCTCGCCAGAGCAGCCGCCATGACCCCCTGGTGAAGCAGTACGACCAGGACGAAGGTCGCGACGATGTTGACCACCTGCGTCGCAATGTTCACGACCATGCTGACCGTCTGCTTCCCACAGACACGCAGGTAGTTGTCGGTGGCAAAGTAGATGAGCACGAGTGGGGCGAGCGCCGAATGCACCGAGAGGTACTCGACACCGTAGCCGATGGCCTTTGGGGTTGCTCCAGGCGCGACCAACTCGACGAACGGTCGCGCGAAGGCAAGGCCCAACGCACCAACAATGCATGAGGAAACGACAATGAACAACACGGAGAAGGAGAAGACGCGCGAGGCCTCATCGCGCTTCCCAGCACCGAGCAGCATGGAAATGCTGACAGACGCGCCTGTTGCCACCATGTTCGACAACGCCTCGGCGATCATGACAATCGGCATGATGAGGTTGACGGCCGCGAGTGCGTCTCCCCCGATAAAACGTCCGACGAAGAAACCGTCGGCTATCGAGTAAAAGGCGCCGAACACGGATGTGATGGCGGCAGGCGCCGCGCAGCGGAAGAGCAGCTTTGTCGGCTCAAGTTCCTTGAATATCTCGGATCCCATATGCTTCTCCAAATAAAAAATGCACCCGGCTTCCAGCAGCTTGCAACTGCGGGAAAAACCGGGCGCACCCGACACCTAATCCGGCAGGCGGGCTGGTTGTTCTTCTCAGCCCCATCAGAAGGAGGCCTTATGGGATATCAAGAGGCATTCAAACCAATCAGCCACCTCGCAGAGGCCGCGGGCATTCGAGAAGCGGTTGAAGAATACAAAGACTGTCCGGACATACCAGGATATTGCACCTTCTACTGCGCAACAAAATCGAAAGACGCCTTCGACGAAAACGGCAGTCCTCGCCTATACGCTTGCGTAGGTGGCGATCGATGCGTCTCGATGCACGTAGGTCGATACAGTTTCGACCCGCCCCTCGGCTGGGTCTACGACGACCACTTCGAAGACCTGGACAACGCCTTGCTCGATGAGGCGGCCCTCGAGCGCCCGGACCTCGCTTCCGCCGCACGCGCTGAAACCGAGCGACGCTTCGAGGAGCCCGTCGAGGAGACCCACCGGTGGCGCGCGGAGCTTGACCGCCAACGCGAGGAGCTTCGCCCCAAGATAGTGCGATACCTCTCGGAGCATGGGCCGACCCGGCACCAGGATATGCTCAAAGTGGAGGAGCTCGCTGAATACTCGGAACTGCACAACGTGCTGAACCAGCTCGTATGGGAGGGCTTCCTCGAGGAAAAACGTTCTAGGCGAACTCAACGACTCCCACGCTATGCGCTCGCCCGCAAGTCGTAATTGACGGGAGCTCTGCCGCAGACGCACTTACGAGGAGGTGTTCGCATGACGTTTGGGGAAAGACTGGGCAGTGTTGACATATTGTCGCTTATAAGCGACAATATGGAGGCAAAGGAGCCAGACACACTCGAAATCTGGACAACGCCCGCCTTCGACCGATGGTTCTCGAAGCTACGCGACCGAGCAGCCAAAGCCAAGATCGCGCAGTATTTCGACGCTGTCGCCGCACTCGGCCGCCTCAAGGGAGACCTGAAGCCGGTGGGCGACCATGTGACCGAAGTGCGTTTCAATTTTGGCCCAGGCTATCGCGTCTACCTGACGCAGGAAGGCGACAAGCTGGTGCTTTTGCTCGTCGGAGGCGACAAATCATCCCAGCATCGGGATATAAAGAAGGCCAAAGAGCTTGCGATGGAATGGAGGCAGGCGCATGAAAATCAGTAAATGGGATGCGGCAGATTACCTCGAAACGCCCGATGACGTCGCCCATTTCATCAACGCCGCCCTCGAAGACGGCGACCCGATTGTCGTGAAACACGCAATCGGCACGGCGGCCCGCTCGAAAGGCATGGCGACAATAGCCGAGGAAGCGAACCTCAACCGAACGAGTCTCTATCGAGCGTTCGAGGACGATGGCAATCCGCTGTTTTTCAACGTGCTCAAGGTGCTGTCGAGTTTGGGCCTCTCGCTTCAAGTGGTGCCTGCAGCAACAACCACGCATAAAGTATCCGCATAGATTGCCATGGACAAATTCCTCGCAGCCAGCAGGTACATCGACTTCGATGCTGACAACATCCAGGCGAAAATCTACGAGTTGTTTTCGGACAGCATGAGCAGCATCGACAAAGCTCGGATCGCTTTCGAGTTCGTGCGCGACGAGATACCACATTCTTTCGACTGCGACGCTACAGTGATTACAGCAAGGGCCTCCGACGTCCTTAAGTACAGGACAGGCATCTGTCACGCCAAGGCAAACCTCCTCGCCGCGCTGTTGCGCTCGCAGGGCGTCCCGACAGGCTTCTGCTTCCAGCGCATCACACTAGCTGACGACGATTCCATGGGATATTGTGTTCACGCGTTCAATGCTGTTTATGTTGGCGGCAAATGGATAAAGCTCGATGCGAGGGGGAATAAACCGGGTGTTCATACCCACTTCTCCACGGAAGAGCCCTCCCTCGCATTCGAGTGCCGTCCCGAATACGAGGAGCATTTCTGGAAAGGAATCTATGCGGAGCCTCACCTGGCAACCATGAGGGCGCTCGAAGAATCGCGACACCTGCAGGACGTCATCGAAAAATTGCCCGACGAAATCGATACGGCGCCCGATACCAATGGATAACGGAATGGCATTTGGAAGAATTGCCAGCGAGTGAAAGCGTTAACTGTCAGAACAGAACCAGGAACGATTCTTGACCGATTCTTGGCTGGCACCTCGAGTCAAGAAAAAAGGCCAGAAGCGCGAAGCTCTGACCTGGGTATTTGGTAGCTCCGACCGGATTCGAACCGGCGACCTCCGCCTTGAGAGTGAGGAAATACGGCCGACCTTCGGTCACCATCTACTATCATTTGCGCTGGTCAGAGCGAAAATCGCGTGACAATCCGCGACCATCGAAAACGGTTGATTCTAGCTCAATCTTGACACTTGTGTTGACAGCCTCTTGACACCCCCCGATGGCTGTCGGTCCCGCTAGAGGGACACGCGGAAGGCGACCGCAGAGCACCGGAAA
>JAZLCO010000076.1:0-21750 GCA_045614225.1 Eggerthellaceae bacterium
GGGGGGCCTTTTCCATTTCGGTGGCCCAGCCCCCCCTGGGAAGCGTGTGCCATCTCCTTCGCATCGTAAAGACCAATACATAAAGGAAAGCCGGCATCAAGCCGGCCTTCCTTCATCATGCAAACGAGTTCGCTGCTATTCCACGATAATGTAGTTCACGTACATGGGGCCGTGAACGCCCTCGACGCGAACGAGTTCGATGTCGGCCGTTGCGGATGGACCGCTGATGAAGCACACCTGCGAGGGGAGCTTCTCGCCCTTGGCCTCAAAGCCTTCCATGATTTCAAGCATGGTTGGTTGGATGGTGGATGCGTCGATGACCGCGATGTGCACGAGCGGAAGCAGGCTGATTGCGCGTCCACATGTGGCGCTTGTCGGCTGGACGATGGTGCCGGTCTCAGCGATGCCGGCGGTAGCATACGTGATGCCATAGGTTGCCACGAGAGCATCATCGATATTCTCTTGACCGCGCTCGTTATCCCAGACGGTCAGCTTCTTAACGAGGCCTTGGCCTTCAACGGCGTCGTATAGACCTGCAGCAGCGAAGCGCTCGTCCGATGCGCACACGACACTGCATGCTTCGCCATCATCGGGTGTGCCAGCACCGACGATACCGGCGATGCAGGCTGCAAGACCGTCGGCCTTGATGCGGTAGGTCTTAACCTTCACCTTTTCCGCCTCGGCGGCGAACATGTCGACGAGTTCATCATGTGACAAGCCATCCGTGTAACGCACGGCTTTGAAGGTCCACTCGGGAAGCTCGACGTTTTCAGCCACGCCCTTGTGCTCGAGTTGCTTCGAGATGGGGTTCAGCAGGTCATCGAGAGTCTTGTTGCCCAATGCCATTACTGCTCACCGCCTTCCTCATTTTGCTTCGGTTGTTCGGTCGGCAGTTTTTCATGGTTCTTGAACCATGTGGTGAAACGCTTCGTTGACAAGATGTCGAAATCACGGGTGGATGTCCAACCTTTAACGACTGGAATCCACGCGCTGCGCTCGTCGAGAGCGTCTCCGCCACCTGCAAGCGCTTTCATAACTGGAGGTCCAAGCACCATGCCAGCCTTGTAGACGGGCACGCTGGACCAGAGCAGCTCGAGTGCCTTGAAGATCGGCACCTCGATGGCGTGGTTCTTGCCCTCCTCGACGATCTTGATGCGATGCTCGCGGATGAGGTCGTGAATCGGAATGCCGACGGGGCAGTGCTCGGAGCATGCGCCGCACAGCGAGCAGGCAAAGACCATGTTGTCGATGTCGTCGTAACCTACGAGGCCAGGCGTCAGCACGAGACCCATGGGACCGGGGTAGATCGAGCCATAGCCGTGGCCGGTGATGTGACGATAGACTGGGCAAATGTTCAGGCACGCACCGCAGCGCATGCAACGTAGCATGTCCTGGAACTCGGTGTTGGCCAGCGTGTGACGGCCGTTGTCCATGAGGATGATGTGCACTTCTTCGGGGCCGTCGATCTCGCCAGCGCCGGCTGGGCCGCTGTCGAGAGAGAAGTACGCTGTCATCTTGGCGCCGACCGCACTGCGCGGAAGGAGCGCCATCATGGTGTCGAGCGACTCGAGGTCGGGGACGATGCGGTCGATGCCAACGAACACAATCTGGATCTTCGGGAACGTGTCGACCATGCGACCGTTGCCCTCATTGGTAACCAGCGTCACAGAGCCGGTTTCGGCAACGGCGAAGTTGCATCCGCGGATGCCGACCTCGGCTTCCATGAACTCGTGGCGCAGGATCTTGCGCAGGTAGTGCGTGATCTCTTCAGGAACCGTCGTGCCTTCATAGCCGCGCTTCTTGCGGTAGATGTCCGCGATGGCCTCGCGGTCGAAGTGCAAGGCAGGCACGACGATGTGCGACGGCTTCGAACCGGCAGTCTGAAGAATGTTCTCGGCGCAGTCGGTCTCGGTGATCTTGATGCCTGTTTCCTCGAGGACCTCGTTGAGACCAACTTCCTCGGTCATCATGCTCTTCGACTTCACCGCGTAGCTTGCGCCGTGCTTCTCAAAGATGTCGAGGACTTCCCAGAGGGCGTCGTCGCCCGAGGGTGCATAGTGCATGATGTAGCCGTTTGCCTCGGCGTTGGTCGCAAACTGCTTGACGTAGTAGTCAAGGTTTTCAGTAACGTGATTGCGCACCTCGACGGCATGACGACGGAGGTCTTCCCATCCTTCCATTTCGGCCACGAGTTTGCCGCGCCCGACATAGAAAACCTCTTGCGCGGTCTTGATGGCATTGTGCTTGAAATCGTCATCGAGACTGGCAGCCACGCGCTCTTTCAAGCTTTTATCGGTATCGTACAGAATCGACATGGCTTACCCCCTCGAATCCAGTATCTGAGCGATATGCATGACGCGGATGTCGCGGTCGAGACGTCCGTCTGCGCGCATGCGCCCAAGTGCACCCTTGATGTTCAAGAGGCATGGCACGTCGGCTCCGCAGATGACGTTAGCGCCGGTGTCGATGATGGTCTGGCACTTCTCGTAGACGACCTCGCCGGCGATGACGGGCTGCTTGAACGAGAATGTGCCGCCGAAGCCGCAGCAACGATCGGCGTGCGCCATTTCGATGTACTCGAGGCCCTTGACGTTCTCGAGCAACTTGAGAGGCGGCTCCTTGATGCCGAGAAGGCGCGTGACATGGCAGCTCTTGTGGTAAGTGACCGTATCGTTGAAGACGGCGCCTACGTCGGTGACGCCGAGCTCATTCACGATGAAGTCGGTAAACTCGAAGAACTTCGTCTTCAGCCGTGCGGCACGCTCAAGCCACTCCGGCTCGTCTTTGAAGACCAAAGGGTAGTCGTTAACGATTGCGTTCATGCACGACCCCGTGAGGGAGACGATGGTCTCGTACTCGGGCGTGTCGTATGCTTCCACAATCATGCGGGCAACGGCTTTGTTCTCCTCGCGGTAGCCGGAGTTGATGAGACCCTGGCCACAGCACACGATCTTCTCCGGCATTTCAATTTCGCAGCCTAAACGCTCCAGAACGTTGACTGCTGCGATTCCGATTTCCGGGTACATCATGTCAACCATGCATCCCGGGAAGAACGCAATCTTCATAGGACCCCTTTCTCTTTTGAAACAAGCTCAATGGGCGCTTTTTAACCCAGTAAAAGCTTGCATTCTCCATGGTGTCTATCGTAACAGAAACGCGGGCATAACACCGTGTGCATGCCCGCGTTTTGAGGTGCGTGAATAATGTTTTTCTGGCCTATGGCAGGATGAACGTCAGCACGGTCGATTGCAGGCCAACGAGTATGCAGGTGCCGATCAGGAATGCGACGGACCACGGAAGAACGTTCTTCATGATGTCGGCTTCCTTGACCTGGGTGGCAACGGCAGCAATGGCCAACGACTGCGGGCTGATCATCTTGCCGACGACACCGCCCATGGTATTGGCTGCCAGGAAGAGGTCGGGCGTGACATTCGCCAGAGCGCCGTTGCTCATTGCGGCCGAATACTGCAGACCGGCGAACAGGGCGTTAGCACTCGTGTCAGAACCGGTGACGGCCGTGCCGACCCAGCCGAGTAGCGGAGAGATGACAGGGAAGGCAGGACCGGAACCCGAGAGCAGCTGGCCAATGCTGATGGTCTGGCCGCTGAAGTTCATGACGTAGGCGAGCGAGAGGACGAGCACGATGGTCAGAGCTGAGAAACGCATACGGTAGAAGGTGGTGCCGATAGCCTTGATGGCTCCGCCCATGGTTGCGGTGTAGCGGCCGTTCTCGTTGTTGAGTGAGTAGACAACAGCCGTAATCAAGCCGGCGACGAGGAGCATTGTGCCCGGAGTGGACAGGAGGTTCAGGTTGAACGTAGTGCCGGGGTCCTTGCCTGCGGCGCTCAGGATGGTTCCGCCGGAGATGACGGGCCAAGCAATCTTGATGTCGGTCGCGCTGAGGATTTGCGGGATGCCGAGCTTGCAGACACCGAAGACCACGACAACGATCAGGGAGGGGACAAGTGCCATGAACGTGCGGCTCGCGTTGAGGTCGGAGGTTTCAGACTCTGCCATCGGCGGCAGGCCGAAACGCTCGCGCACGCCGTCGACGCCCTTGGGCTTCCAGAAACGCATGAAGATGATGCATGCGGCCATGCCGACGAGCGAAGCGATGACGTCGGTGAGCTCGTAGGCGAAATGGTTCGAGCACCACCACTGCGTGATGGCGAACGTAATGCCCACGACGAAGGCGGGCAGCCAGCAGTCCTTGGCGCCTTGCTTGCCGTCGAGGATGATGACGAGCAGGAAGGGGACGAACATTGCGAAGATCGGCGCCTGGTAACCGACGATGGCGGCAACGTGCTTGGCGGTTTCGGCCGCTACGACCGGATCGCCGCCAGCGACCATGGCACCCGCGGTGGTAATGGGGGTTGCAACTGCGCCGTAGGCAACGGGCGCGGTGTTGGCGAGAAGAACAGCAAGCGCGGCCTTCTTCGGCTTAACGCCGAGAGCCAGGATCATCGTTGCCGTGACGGCGATGGGCGCGCCGAAGCCGGCGAGCGCCTCGAGCAGGCCGCCGAAGCAGAACGCGATCATCATGGCCTGGATGCGGATGTCGCCGCCGCCGACCTGATCGAAGAACTTGCGAAGGTCTTCGGAGCGTCCCGACACGACGGTCACTTCGTAGAACCAGACCGCCATGCAGATGATGTAGACGATGGGGAAGGCGCCGAACGCGGCACCTTGGGTTGCAGAGACGAGTGCGAGCCCGGCGGGCATCTGGAAACCGATGATGGCTACGATGATTGCGACGGCGAGTGCGACGACGGCCGAAACATGGGCCTTCGCCTTGACGCCGAGTAACATGATGAAAAACGTAATAAGCGGTATGCATGCGACAAGCGCTGAAAGCGCCAAGTTCGATGCAACCGGATCCAATAGTGCTTGGAACATGTCATCCCCTTCGTTCGAACCTGCGCGGAAGAGGGCTCCCCCTAGCATCAAGATGCGATGATGACCCCCAACCGTTACTGACTGTTCCATTGTAGTCATGATTCGGATACAGTTCGCGTCAACTCGGACGTGAGTTAAAAAAGTCGGCTAATGGGTGCGAAGAAGCCTATAATGGTTTATGTGCGACGGGGAACAGTTCCGCGTTGTTTCCCGAATTGCTGCAATCCAGGTTCTACCAGGCTGCTTGGAAAAGCTGCCTGTGAATGTAATGACAAGGTCGTTATGGGTAGAAAGGGAGTTCGTCATGCAAAGTTTCGTCGCAACGTCAATCGCCCCCACCGCTGCTGAGGCGGGCAAGGAAGTCGCCGGCAAGATCAAGGCAGGCATCGAAGGCGCGAAAGTCGCCATGGCCTATGGTAGCTGCGACTACGATTCCAAGGAGCTGCTCGATGCTATCGCGGCCGAGCTGCCTGGCGTTCCGGTTCTTGGCAACACGTCGTTCACCGGCATCATCACGCCCGAAGGCTTCGTCGGTGGCGATACGCCTTTCGTCGGCATTCTCGCCCTGGGTGGTGACGACGTGGTCGTCGGCACGGCTGGCGCTGCCCGTGATTCCGCTGAATGCGCGCGCTGCATCGGCAAGAACCTTGCAAAGGCGGCCATGGAGGCGGCTGGCAAGGATTGCCCGCCAGATTACTGGTACATGGCAGCATCGCCCGCCGAGGAAGAGTACTACATCAAGGGTGTCACCGACGTGATCGGCCGTGTCCCGTTCTTTGGTGGCTCGGCAGCCGACAACGAAATTGCCGGTAAGTGGTGGCTGTATTCCGGCACCGATGCATTCCAGGATGGCTGCATCGTCGCATTCTTCTACACCGATACTCCGTTCGTGAACAAGTTCACGGGCGCTTATGCCGAGACTGACAAGTTCGGAATCGTCACCAAGATGGATGGCGATCGCGGTATCGCCGAGATCTGCGGCAAGCCGGCGCTTGACGTATACGCCGAGTGGCGCGGCATGAGCACCGACCAGCTTATGGGCGGCGATTTGCTCGTCGAGTCGATTGTTGCTCCGCTCGGTGTCAAGGACCGCATGGGCGACCTCGTCGCCATTCGCCATCCTATGAACGGCAACGATGACCACTCCATAGCCGTTGGTGCAAAGGTTGCCGAGAAGACGGCGGTCATCATGATGGACGGCGATGTCGACTGCCTGGTTGGCTCGATTGAAAAGACTGCTGGCGAGTTGAAGGAGGCTGCTGCAAAGGTCGGCGCCGACAAGCCCGCTGCCTACTTCTTCGTGCACTGCGGCGGCCGCCGTGCAGCGATTGCCGATCGCATCGGCGAAGTTGCGGATTCCTTCATCAAGGAAGCCGATGGCGTTCCGTTCATCGCAGAGTTCACATTTGGCGAGTATGGCTTCGAACAGGACGGCTGCAACACCATCGGCGGCTTGATGCTCTCGTTCAGCCAGCTTGGGTAGGAAATCTTATTTAGGTCAGCTCGGGTTAACTAGCTCGGGCAGGCATCAACGTTAAAGGCGAGCCGTCGGGGTTGACCCGATGGCCCGCCTTTTTTCTAAAGAAAATAGCGCGCGATTGCTGGAAAGGTGCACCGTTCCGATCGTTGCCTACTCAGCTTCCGCGATGGCACCGGAACGATACGCCTTGAGGAGCAGCTCGAGGTCCTCGATTTGTGCCTTGAGTTCTTTTCCGGTGTCGGTGTCGGCAACCTTCATGCGAGACGAGAAGTGCTCGACGGTTCGGCGCTTCGAGTGGATGTCGTATTCGTTGGCGACTACCGCCTCAACGGATTCGAGCGGTTCGTGCGAATCGAGGACGAACCCGTGTGAATTCGAAATCAACGTGTAGCCTGCGATGCCCGTCGTCTTCTGATAAGCCTTCGAGAAACCGCCGTCGATTCTCAGCACGTGACCATTGCACATGACTGGGTCTTCGCCATCTTTGACCTTGACGGGAACATGCCCGCATACGATGCGAGACACAGCGGGGTCGAGTCCGAAGTCCCTGAAAATCCCAGCCATTACCTCTTCGTTGTCGAGGAACGAATAGAACGGGTTTTTCACCTCGACGCGCGCTTCCTTCTCAGCAATGAGGTAGAGCTCGAACGTGGCCATCTTGCTTTTCGAGAACAGGGGAGACCCAGGAGCGAGCCACAGCCACCACATGATGTCGGCTCCGCGCTTGCGCATGACGGGGTCGGTGCTGTTGTATCCAGCGCGCACGAGCCCTTCGAGCACTTCGTAGAGCTCCTTGCCCTTGTAGCGTTTGCCGTAGACGTCAACTTCCATGAGCGAGCCGTCTTCGTTGAGCGGCACGCCAGCATGGAACAGCAGGCAATTGTTGGCCTCTTTGTAGAGCGAACCCACTTCGAGGAAGATGTGCATATGCCGCTGCAGCTTCTCGCTGCCGACGAACGCCTGCACGAGGCGGTCCATGACCTCTTCTTCTTCGGGTGTGAGGCGGAACGGATCGGCGGTATCAATCGTCGGGAACACTTTGTCGATGAGCTCGTATTCTTTGCCGTCGACCACGACCGTGCCTTTTTCGTAGTCGATCTTGTCGAGCAGCTTGCGGTCTTGTAGCTCGAAGCTTGGATTCTCATCGATGAGCTGCGCTTCGACCTTGAACTGCAAAATGGCCATGGCCTTTTGAATCTTGATGTTCAAATCGAGCTCAGCAGGCGGAAGGTCGGGGTTGCCTTTCAGCCCGAATGCGACGCACGGGTCGTCGCCATATACATCCAGCGCGAACTGGGCGAGCGGAAGGATGTTGATGCCATAGGCGTCCTCGAGGACCGAGAGGTTGCCATAGCGGGCGCAATTACGGACGACGTGGGCAATGCAGCCGCGCTGGCCGAGCGCCGCGCCCATCCACACGATGTCGTGATTGCCCCATTGGATGTCGAGCGAGTGGAACCGTGCAAGCGTATCCATGATCAGATGCGGATACGGGCCGCGGTCGTAGATGTCGCCCACCAAGTGCAGGTGATCGATGGACAGCCGCTTGATGAGCATGCAAATGGCCTCGATGAGCGTTTCTGCACACCCTGTACGGATAACCGCGTCGATAATCGAGGAATAATATGCCTTCTTGTCGACGGAGAGATTGCTCTCCGTCATGAGCTCCTCGATGATGTATGCGTACTCTTTCGGCAGCGCCTTGCGGACTTTGGAGCGGGTATACTTTCCTGCCGCAACTTTGCTGACCCGAATGAGCAGCAAAATCGCCCTCGAATACCACGCGTTCTTGTCCTCGATGTCGGGAAGGATGAGGTCCATCTTCTCGCGTGGGTAATAGATGAGCGTCGCCAGAGAGCTCTTCTCCTTATCGGTCAGAGAATCGCCGAGGGCTTCGTCGATCCTGATGCGAACTGCGCCGGACCCGTTGCGCAACAGGTGCACGAACGCCTCGTATTCGCCATGCACGTCGGTTGCAAAAACCTCTGTTGCTTTGGGCAAATTAAGAATTGCGTTGAGGTTGATGATTTCAGCTTGTGCTTTTGCGACAGTGGGAAACGATTTCGCCAGCAAAGACAGGTATTTGAGCTCGTTCGCGTCCATGGGTCCCTCCTCAAGAAGCGGCTCACTCGTCATTGTTTATTTTACCTGATTGATGCTGCATACAATGCTTCCTGTCGCCAGACGGCAGGGATGTTTAGATGGGTACACCGCTCCCTGGGAACGCTGCACCATTTTCGGTGAAGTGGCACAACGCTCCCTGGGAGCTGTGTGCCATTATTACGCGTCGATTTCGAAATCGTTGCCGAGCATGTTCACGATGCGCTCGCTCTCGTCGCGCATCCAGGCTACGGGGTCGTCGATGCCATCGTAAGCGGGGTTGCGCGCGGCCATGTCGGCAGGGTAGTCCTTGAGCGCCCACACGGAATACTCGCCCTCGACGCCATGGTAGACGAGCGGAATCCATTTTATGTTTTCGATTTCGATTGACCCGTCCTCACCCTCGGCATCATGCTTGACGAAGTCGCATGACAACATTCCTTCGAGGTCGTTGTTGGGTGTGGGGGCAGCATGCTGGATGATGAAGTTGCCGAGCGAGTAGCACACGAGCGTGCGATTTCCCGATTCGCCAGTCAACCATGTCATGGGCTGAGTCACATGTGGGTGCGACCCCAGCACGACATCGACGCCCAGATCTGCGAGCAGCTGCGCGTAGTTCAGCTCGTCCTCATCCGGTTCGATCTGGTTCTCAGTGCCCCAGTGCATGGCTACGAGCACGACATCGGCGAGCTGCTTCGCGCGTGGCACGTCCTGCCTGATGCGGTCTTCGTCAATGAAGTTCACAGCGTATTCGGGGACCTCGCTTCGATCGAAGCCTCCCAAGCCGTAGGTATAGTCCAAAAGGGCGAACGTGATGCCGTCGCGCTCGATGACCGGTATCTCATTCGCTTCGTCCCAGCTGGTGGCTGTGCCTGTGAAGGCGACGGGTTGCGCGTTCCATACCTCGCGCGAGTGCTCGATTGCGCCGTAAAGACCCCAGTCGTATGAGTGGTTGGAAGCGGATGCCACGAAGTCGAACCCAGCGTCGACTACGGCGTCGGCCATCGTGTCAGTTGCATTGAAGCTCGGCCATCCGCGCGGGCCGATGTCTTCGCCTCCGATGTGCACCTCTTGATTGATGTACGAAAGGTCGGCGTTTGAGACATAGTCCTTGATGTGCGCGAACAGTGGCCGATAATCGTAGTTGCCATCGCCCATGCTGCCTGCTTGTTCATCGGCGTAGGCGGCGAGCACATCGTTGGGGACGTTGTCGCCGACAGCGACGAACGACACGCTCGTGCGCGCAGGCTCAGTTGCAGCGGTCGAACTGACCGTTGCCGCTTGGGTTGATTGCGTGGTTGCGTTTGTGTTGGAGACGCTCTCGTCTTTTTTGCAGTTGGAGATAAAGAACACCATCATGATGACGAGCAATGCCAGAATGATTACGATGATCGCTCGTGGAGAAAGCGGCCAAGACGTAGCGCTCGCTGATGCCGATGAAGGCCTTCTAGTAGTTCGAGCGCTACCTGATGAATTGCGGCCCGAAGATTGCGACGCCCGCCGCGTGCTCGTTGAACGATACACGGGACGGGCGTTGCGGTTCGCTTCGGTTTCACGCGAGCTTGCATTGCGGTACGAGGACCTGTTTCGCGATCTTGTCTGATATGACGAGCGGTGGCGGTCATCATTCAATCTGCTTCGCGAAGCATTGGACGCTCGGTCGCGAGAAGCTTGGCGCGATTGGTCGCGAGCGGTCCGTCGCGAACGGTTCGCGCTTTCAGACGGTTCAGGTCTGTAGCTCCTCCGGTCAGGCATCCTAGCGCAGGTAGTATGGCTCGACGTAGGCAGGCAGGCCGTTCTTGTACGTGATGTACGGCGTGCCTTCGATAAGCGGCTGCAGGTAGTCGTAGGCTTCCTGGGTGATGCCGCGGTACTCGGGCAGAATCCACTCGGCAGGGAAGTGCTTCACGAAGTTCGCGACTTCCTTGGCCGGGATGGTGAAGTACTCGACGTCATACTCTTCGCTGTCGCGGCGCCTGAGTGCAATCATGTGACCGGTGAAGTTCTTGTCGGCAGAGTGCATGTGAGCGGAAAGGCCGAGACGGTAAGCTTCAGTGCGGTCGACGAGGGATTGCTCGGACGCATGGCTGCGCTGGGCGGTGGCGAGGTCTTGGACCTTGCAACGCGACGCGACGCCCGACTCGAGAATCATGGCTTCGAGTGCCTTTCCGGCTCCACCGAGCACTGCATGGCCAAACAGGTCGTTCTTCGATTCGCCAGCAGCAAGGTAGGTGCCATCGGCAAAGCGTGCGCCCTCGGAGACGACCACGTAGCACTTGCTTTTCGCTTCGATGCATTCCTTCACACGGGAAATGAAAACGTCCTTGTCGAAGGGTTCTTCGGGAAGGATCAAGATATCGATCTTGCCGCTCAGGCACGAGGAGGCTGCCAGCCAACCAGCGTCGCGACCCATGGTCTCGAGGATGAACACTTCCTGGCGCGATGCGGGGTAAACGTTGACATCAAGCCATGTCTGCAGGGCGGTCACAGCGATGAACTTTGCTGCCGAAGCGAAGCCGGGGCAGTGATCGATGTGCATCAGGTCGTTGTCGACCGTCTTGGGGCAACCGACGAAACGGCGGTCAGTGATGCCGTTTTTCTCAGCGTATTCGGAAAGCGCTGCGACGGTGTCCATCGAATCATTGCCGCCGATGTAGAACAGCGTCTCGATGTCGTGCTTCTCCATGATCTTGAGCAGCTTCTCGAAGTCCTCGGGGTTGTCGCGCTTCAGCTTGTAGCGGCACGAGCCAAGAGCCGACGACGGCGTCTGCTGCAGCGTGCGGTTCTCTTCTTCGGTCATGTTGGTCAAGTCGACGAAGCGCTCGGCAAGAATGCCCTCGATGCCGTTGAGGCCGCCGTAAACGTGGTCGTAGATCGGGTTCATCTGATTGCCTTTGACGACACCGGCAACGGTGGCGTTGATGACCGACGTGGGGCCGCCGGATTGAGCTACGATGCAATTTGACATATGCAAGCACCCTTCCTAAATTGTGTTTCGAGCCCGCATCCGTTCGTTGTTCTCTTCGGTGACGCCTGCGGGCGTGCGTCTACCGTGTTAGGATGAAAACCTATTATCGCACAGGGTTCTAAAGTGTGTTGGAAATCACCGATTTGCACGAGATTGGTAGGAATCTGCTCATGACTGAAAGCTTGAAACGGCATCTTCCGGTCATCATTGCCGTGACATTGGCGGGTATTGCAACATGTGCTTTCATTTTCATGCAAGTGCTCAACGCTGCACCAGGCCTTGATGTGCCAACATTCGAGACGTTAGTTATCGTGATACCGTGTGCGGTCATGTTCTTCTGTTCTCTTATCGTGGCCATGACGGCGCATACCATCGAGAGGTCCTTGTATGTGACGATGTTGGCTATTTGCTTGGTTTTGGGTCTCGTTTCGATGGTTGTCACTTCCACATGGGAGTCCAACGCTTCCTTGACAGCTGCCTTGCTTGCTAATTCGGCCGATGGGGAGACCATCACGGCAGCTGTCAACCAGCCGATCATCGTCATGCGCAACATTGCCGCCTATATCGTCATGCCGACGCTTGGCTGCATTGCCGGTGCGTGGATCGGTTCGCGCATGCACCCCATGGAAGCAGACCTGAATCCCAAGAAGAACACGCAGGCCAAGGCAAACTCCAAGAAATCGAAGAAGTCGAAGTAGCTTCTAATGAATTAGCCCATCGCGTAGCGCTCAAACAATGAACGCTATGCAGTGCCGCTTGCCGACGCATGGCTGCGAGTATTACGTATTCATGAATCGTGTTACAATTCCTGCGATAATGATATGAGCAGACTCGCGCGTGGAAGGATCCGTCATGTTGACCCAGGATCATTTGGACAAGGTTGAGGAATTCCATGGTCATGTGTGCCCAGGCATGCTCATAGGTTTCAAGGCAGTCGAGGGCGCAATTGCAGAGCTCGGCTTGAGCGATGATGCGCTTCCCGCTGTTGACGAGGAGATCGTCGCCGTGGTGGAGAACGATGCTTGTGGCGTTGATGCTGTGCAAGTGCTTTTGGGATGCACGTATGGCAAGTCGAATCTCATCACGCGGATTCGCGGGAAGATGGCATTTAGCTTCTTCAGCCGCGATACCGGCAAGTCCGTGCGGCTCGTTCTCAAGCCCGGATGTGGAGCCGGCATGGAACGCGCCGAGTTCGCTGACTACCTGTTCTCCCATCCATATGACGAGCTGTTCGACGTCAAGGAGCCGTTCTACGAACTTCCTGAGCCTGCACGTTTGTTCAAGTCGCAACCGTGCGCGGTGTGTGGAGAGTCCACAGCCGAATTTGGCCTACGCGTCCAAGACGGTCAGCTCGTGTGCAGGGACTGCTACGACGCATACCAGCGCGAAGGTTTCTAACTTAGAGTTCTGTCATGGTTGAAGTTACCAGTTCGTCTGACATCACCAGCTCACGTAAGAAGCAGGAACGACGTTACGTGCTCTGCATCGTCGGCATGGCCCTGGTGTGTCTCATCGTGGGCGTTATCGAGCTGTCTTTCGGTGCGTCGAAGATCAATCCGATTGAAAGCGTGCTTGCGTTGTTCGGGATTGGAACGCCCCAAGATATCAACACCGTGCAATCGATCAGGCTGCCACGTACGGTGTGCGCTATCGTTTCGGGTGCGGGCTTGGCGTTGGCTGGCGCTGCGTTGCAAAGCGTTCTCGAGAACCCACTCGCTTCAGCTTCGACCGTCGGCATTTCGCAAGGTGCAGCGTTCGGTGCCACCGTCGCAATTCTGATGGTCATACCGGGCGTTCTCGGCTCTTCTTCTGGCGTGGGGATGAGCGTCATCGCGCTTTGCGCGTTCATTGGGGCCATGACGTCGAGCGTTGTCGTGTTGATGTTCTCGAGATTGGGGTTTGCCACTCCCGAAAGCATCATTCTGGTGGGCGTCGCGCTTTCCGCATTGTGGGCTGGGGCTTCGACCATCATGCAGTACTTCTCAAACGACATTGAGCTGACAAAGGTGATCTTCTGGCAGTTCGGAGACCTCGGTCGAGCAACGTGGCCCCAGATTGGATTCATGACGTTTGTCGGCGTGCTTTGCAGCATTTATTTCTTCCTCAATCGTTGGAATTACAACGCGCTCCAGAACGGCGGACAGGTAGCTGGCGGTTTGGGTGTCGACGTTGAGCGCACGAGAATCCTGGGTGTGCTCGTGGCATCGCTGATGGCAGCTGCAATGGTGTCGTTTGTCGGCCTCATCAACTTCATCGGTCTGATTGCGCCGCACATCGCACGCCGATTCGTTGGAAACGACTACCGCTTCCTCCTGCCTGCGTCCCTTGCTTTGGGCGCAACTATCATGCTGGCGTCCGATTTGGTGGCCCGTATGGTCATATCGCCCGTCATATTGCCGATTGGCGCCATCACATCGTTTCTTGGTGCGCCGCTGTTCCTGTTCTTGTTGTACAAGGGGTACAAGAGATGAGTGCGGAGAACAGGGAACACGAAGTACTGCACGCGCACCTGCATGAGCATGCAGACGGCACTGTGCACAATCATTTCCATCGACACGAAGGCGGCGATCAACCGCACGATCACGATAGTGGCAGCATGCATGTTCATGGGGATGAAGAGGTGCTTCCGGAGCATGCGCACATCCATGGTGCTGCGAATCGCCTGATCCTTGAGGCTGAGGGTGTGTCGTTCTCGTATCCGCGATCTGCCAAGCCTGTCTTCGAGGATATTACGCTTGAAGCGCATGCTGGTACGATGACGGCAATTCTTGGGAACAATGGGGCAGGGAAGTCAACGTTGCTCAACCTGCTTGCTCATATCGAGTCTCCCACGGCTGGTGCGGTGCGCGTATGTGAAAAAGAGCTTTCGAGCATGGGTCGCAGGGAAATTGCTCAACATATCGCATATGTCACCCAACAGCAGCGCATTCCGCATCTCAGCGTGTACGATGAAGTGCTTTTAGGCCGAAAGCCACATGTCTCATGGAGCATCACCGAGAATGACCGTGCTGTCGTTGCAGCAGCCATCGAACGGTTGGAGCTTGAATCGTTTGTCGATCGCTATTGCGATGAGCTTTCTGGCGGCGAACGACAAAAGGTGTATATCGCTCGTGCGTTGGCGCAAGAAACTGAAGCTTTACTCTTGGATGAACCGACCAGTGCGCTCGATCCGAAGAACCAGATGGAGGTTCTCAGGGTCATCCGCGAGATCACGACGCAAGCATCGTTGGCAACGGTCATGGTCATTCACGACATCAATCTCGCATTGCGTTTCTGCGACCGTTTTCTGCTCATGCGCAATGGCGATGTCATCGCGCGAGGTGGGCTCGAGGCAATAACAGCAGAAGCGCTTTCGACGGCGTATGACATGCCTATGCGCATTGTTGACGTTGATGGCATAAAGATGGTCGTCATGTAGAAATGGCACAGGGCTCCCAGGGAAGGGTGTGCCACCTGAAAATGACACACCCTTCCCAGGGAGCCCTGTGCCATTTCAACTCCAACAAAAAAAGCCCCCGCAGGTTGCGCCATGCGGGGGCTTCAATTGCTTATGCGATCTCGTAGAAACGCCTAGAGGTTCATGATGTCGTACTTCTGGAAGGTGCAGCCTTCAGCAGCGAGGTCCTCAGAGAGCGGCTTGCCCAGGAAGAACACTGTGATCTCGTCAAGCTTCTTGGTGGGATCGACGTCAGCAAACTGGTCCGGGTACACTGAGCAGCCCACTTGGTAGCAGTTGGCGATTGCCAGGTCGACGTTGGTTGCATAGAAGCGATATGAGACCAGCGAGTACACGTTGCCGTCCTGCACTGCCTTCAAGTTGGCGAAGTAATCCGGATTGGCAGTGACATCTTCCTTGACCAATCCGATGTTTCCGCTTTCGAGGAAGATGTAGTCCGGCTGTGCGGCGGATACGGCTTCGAGATCGATGTCGAAGCAACCGCTAGCGTTGTCAGTATCGGCAATGTTGGTGGTGTTGGTTATGGCGAACGGCGGGAAACCTGCTTCGGTGCCTGCGAACCCATGACCACCGCGGAAGCTGACGCCACCGGCGTAGGCGGTCTTGGATTCGACGTTAGCGGTGCGCTTGGTCAGATCGGCCTCGGCATCCTGCATGAACTCGATGATTTCAGAAGCCCTGTCCTCGGCATTGAGGACTTTGCCCAACATAGTGCAGTTATCGTAGAACACCTGGTCGAACACGATGTCGCTCAACGTGATGCAGACAACGGGGATGCCCGTCTTTGCTTGCAGGGTATCAGCAGAGTCTTTATCGATACTCGCAATGATGACCTCAGGAGCAGCCTCTATGATGGCTTCTTCGTTGGGGGTGACACCCTTCGAGCCGCCTTCACCGATGACTGGCAAGGTGGTGAACAAGTCATGGTTGACATGACGATAGGTGCAGGTTACGGAATCTTCCTGCTCGCCAAGCTCGACGCCGACAACCTTGTCAGTTGCTTGCAGGTAGCTGATCATGCGCAGCGACGAAGAGCCAACACCGATTATCTTTTGAGGATTGGTCGGAACTTCCACAGTGCGGCCGACCATGTCGGTAATGGTTTGCGTGGCAGCAGCTGAAGAATCAGCTGATGACGATGCTGCTGAGCTCGAAGCTGTACTTGAAGCAGCGCTCGACGAGCTAGATTGCGAGCATCCAGCAAGTGCGAAGACGCCGATGGCGAGCATAGCTGCAAAGATAGCAGCGAGTAGCTTGCGTGCATGGGTGTTCATTCTTTTGTCCCCCTTCGTCGGATTACATGATGATTTAATGGTAACACAATTTATAGAAACGTAACACCTTTGAAGAAGGGATATTCGCAGGAGGGCTACTTATGAGAAAGCCCCTCTGCTGTAAACAGAGGGGCCAGAAACCGATGGGTTCTTCAGTCTATTCCCACTCGACTGTGGCGATTGGCTTGGGGGACAACTCGTAGCATACACGGCAGATGCCCGGTACCTCACCGAGAATGCGGTCAGTGATCTTTTTGAGCAGCGACCAATCGAGCTCGGGCACTTCGGCGGTCATGACGTCGACTGTGTTGATGCAGCGGATGATGCACGGCCACTCGAAGGCTCGCTTGCCATCGCGCACGCCCGTTGCACGGTAATCGGGAACGACGCAGAAGTACTGCCAGATGTCGAGACCGGCGGCATCGATTTCCTCGCGGACGATGGCATCAGCTTCGCGTAGCGCTTCGAGGCGATCGCGCGTGATAGCGCCGGTGCAACGCACGCCCAAGCCCGGGCCTGGGAAGGGCTGACGGTACACCATGTTATCTGGGAGACCCAGCTGCTTGCCGACGACGCGAACTTCGTCTTTGAACAAAAGCTTTACAGGTTCGACAAGCTCCCAGTCGAGCTCTTCGGGCAAGCCGCCGACGTTGTGGTGGGCTTTGACGCCAGCTTCGGATTCGAGGATGTCAGGGTAGATGGTGCCTTGGCCTAGGAACCCGATTCCCTCGAGCTTGGCAGCTTCCTCGTCGAATACCTTGATGAATTCCTCGCCGATGACGTGGCGCTTGGCCTCGGGGTCTTCTACGCCTTCCAGCAGGTCGAGGAAGCGATCAACGGCATCGACGTAAATGAGCTCCGCACCCATTTGGTTTTGGAACACGTCGATGACCTGTTCTGATTCGCCCTTGCGCATGAGCCCGTGGTTGACGTGCACGCATACGAGTTGCTTGCCGATTGCCTTGATGAGCAAAGCTGCCACGACGCTCGAATCAACGCCGCCCGACAGTGCGAGAAGAACCTTGCCGTCGCCCACTTGGGCGCGCATTGCCTCGACGGCTTCGTCGATGAAGGCGTTGGCAAGTTCGGGAGTCGTGATGCGCTGCATATCGTCAGGGCGCTTGTTGGAAGTGAAATCCATGGATGCTCCTACCTTTCGAGCGGGTTGATACTGGTATGCATTTTAACGGGCGCTGCGGGCAGTGGGTGCGAGAAGGGTGCAAAACGTGCGTTTATCGCACGATAAAAGACAACTTTTTTGCTTCGAAACCGCTGTTTCTTGCAGCTGCGCCGAGGATAAAGAACTATCATGAATATGAGAAGTTATGCATGCGTTTGCGGGCTTCTTATATAGGAAGTGGGCGCCATGCCCCAGTTGTTACGTCTAGGAGGTTTTTGAATGAAGGAAACACAGCTTTTCATCAATGGCGAGTTCCTCGACAACGGCGATCGCGAGATGCGGGAGAACATCAACCCCGCGACCGAAGAGGTCATCTCGCTGTTCCCTGTGGCAACTGAGGAAGACGTCGCCGCGGCCGTCGACGCTGCTTATGAGGCTCAGAAGTCTTGGGAGAAGGTTCCGCCCATTGAGCGCGCTGGCTACCTGATGGAGCTCGTGCAGCTGCTCAAGGAGAACCAGGAGCTCATGGCTCGCACCAACTCCGAGGAAATGGGCAAGCCGCTGAAGCAGTCCATGGACGAGGCTGGCTGGCTGCCTGCTTATCTGCAGTACTTCGCTGCGCTGGCTCGTCACATGAAGGGCGAGATCATCCCGTCCGACCGTCCGAACGAGAACATCCTCATCTACAAGATGCCGATCGGCGTTGCCGGCCAGATCATGCCGTGGAACTTCCCGCTGTTCCTCATCGGCCGCAAGGTTGCTCCGGCTCTGATCGCTGGCTGCACAGTTGTCCTCAAGGCTTCGTCCGACTGCCCGAACGGTGCCTACGAATTCGCCAAGCTGGTGCAGAAGTCCAGCCTGCCCAAGGGCGTCATCAACGTCATCACCGGTTCGGGTGCTGTCACCGGCAATGCGCTGGCCAGCAATCCGAAGGTCGGCATCGTCACGCTGACTGGATCCACTCCGTCAGGCATCAAGACCATGAAGGCCGCTGCCGACAACGTCACCAAGGTTTCGCTCGAGCTCGGCGGCAAGGCGCCGGTCATCGTCATGAACGACTGCAAGCTCGACGAGACGGTCGACCATGTGCTGCCCAGCCGTATCATCAACACCGGTCAGGCATGCAACTGCGCCGAGCGCGTGTATGTCCAGGAGGGCATCGCCGACGAGTTCATCGCCAAGATCACCGAGAAGATGAAGGCCGTCACGTTCGGTCCCGCACTCGAGGGCGACTTCGACATGGGCCCGATGGTCAACAAGGCTCAGCAAGAGCATGTCGACGAGCTGGTTCAGTCCGCCATCGCTGAAGGTGCCACGGTCCTGTGCGGTGGCAAGAAGGCCACCGTCAACGGCAAGGGCTACTACTACGAGCCGACGGTCATTGCCGACTGCAAGCATGACATGCGCATCATGAAGGAAGAGATCTTCGGTCCGGTGCTGCCCATCACGACGTTCAAGACGCTCGACGAGGCTATCGAGCTTGCAAACGATTGCGTCTACGGTTTGACTTCGTCGATCTACACGACCGACTACGATACGGTCATGAGGGCCATGAACGAGATCAAGTTCGGCGAGACTTACGTCAACCGTGAGCACTTCGAAGCCTTCCAGGGCTTCCATCAGGGCGTACGTCAGTCCGGTATCGGCGGCGAAGACGGCGAGCGCGGTCTTGAAGAGTACCTCGAGACCCACATCTGCTACATCGATTGGGATCTCAAGCGCAACAAGGCGTAATCGACTAGTTCAACATGTCGCATCGAGGAGCCGCCCACGGGCGGCTCCTCTGTTGGTAGGGGCGCAGGGATTTGGTGCTGTGTCTCTGCCGCCGGCTCCCTTGCTTTCCGGAAATCGAGAGTGCTATACTACCTGCAATTTCATACAGAAATGCGTTGACGAGGAACGCGCGGGCCAATCTGGTGCCAACCAATCCGCCAGACGTCCGATAAGCCCCTCCGAGCAGTTCGGCATGAAAGCCGAAGCTCCCGCGGACGATCTTCGCGGTGGTGGAAGCGAGTAAGCTGAGCCGGTGACCCCGAAATCGGTCATGGTACGCCATGAGGTCCTGGTGCAGCTTGCTGCAGCAGGATTTTTTGTTTTGAGGCGAACAGGAACGACCATGGCTGATGAAAAGAAGCAGCAAAAGGGAACAGTGGCTATCGCAGGGGCTCCACGCGGGCTCGGGTCGAAGAATCCCAAGCAAGGGCAAACGATGACCGGTGCCCAAGCGCTCATAGCATCACTGGAAGCCGAAGGTGTCGAAGTGATTTTCGGCTACCCAGGTGGGCAGACCATCAAGATGTACGATGCGCTGTACGATTCGACGCAACTGCGCCATGTGCTTGCTCGTCACGAGCAAGGCGCTGTACACGAAGCCGACGGATATGCGCGTGCCACTGGCCGCGTGGGCGTGGCATTTGCCACGAGCGGTCCGGGTGCGACGAACACGGTGACGGGCATCGCAACTGCCTACATGGACTCTATACCGCTGGTTGTGATCACCGGCCAGGTTCCCCGTGCCATGGTGGGTTCCGATTCGTTCCAGGAGTCCGATATCGTTGGCATGACGATGTCCGTCGTCAAGCACAGCTACCTCATGCAATCCTCCGAAAACATCGCTCGCACCGTGCGCGAGGCGTTCCACATCGCCAAGACGGGTCGTCCGGGTCCCGTGCTCATCGACGTGCCTTCTGACCTTCTCGACGAAGAGGTTCTTTTCGAGTATCCCGACGATGTCAACATTCCATCCTATCGTCCGACATATCGGGGCAATGTCAAGCAAACTAAGGCTGCAGCACGTTTGATCGCAGATGCGAAGCGCCCTGTGCTCTACGTGGGTGGTGGCGTGGTGTCATCTGGTGCATCTGCCGAAGTGACCGAGCTTGCGCGATCGATGCGCATTCCTGTTGTGACCACGCTCATGGCCAAAGGAGCTGTACCGTCGAGCGAGCCTCTGAACTTGGGGCTTGCGGGAATGCATGGTTCCCGATATGCGAGTTGGGCGCTCGACAAGTCTGATTTGATCATCGCATGTGGAGCTCGCTTCTCCGATCGCGTCACAGGTGACATCAACTCCTTCGCACCAGAGGCGAAAGTGATCCACATCGACATCGATCCGGTCGAGATCGACAAGGTGCGTGAAGCGCAAGTGCCCATCGTCGGCGATGTCAAGCGCGTCGTCACGAGCTTGACTCTGGAGCTCGAGAAGATTGACGCGCATCCAGACACACAGGCATGGATCGAGCTCATCGGCGAATGGCGTAAGCAGTTCCCACTGTATGACGAGAGTGTTGGAGACTTGCCCGATCAGGTTGTCCCCGAGATAGCCATGATGAAACTTTCCGAGCTGCTCGATCCGGAGACGTCGATTGTCGTCACCGAAGTTGGTCAACATCAGATGTGGGCTGCGCAGTTCATTGAGCGAGAGTTGCCGCGCACGTTCCTGTCTTCGGGTGGCTTGGGCACGATGGGGTTCGGTTTTCCAGCAGCTGTCGGCGCTGCGTTCGGTTGTCCCGACAAGACGATCGTCTGTATTGCAGGTGATGGTTCGTTCCAGATGAACATGCAGGAAATGGCGACTGCCGCTATCAACGACGTACCGGTGAAGGTCGTGATCGTTGACAATCGAGCGCTTGGTATGGTCCGTCAATGGCAGACGCTTTTCTACAACAAACGCTATTCGGCATCGGAACTCGATTCTGTTCCTGACTTCGTCAAGATCGCGGATGCGTATGGATGGAAAGCCGAGCGCGTCGAACGTCCTGAAGATGTCGTTCCTGCCATAAAACGCATGCTGTCCGATGAGGGCTCGTACCTCATTGACCTTGTGATCTCGCGCGACCAGAACGTCTATCCGATGGTGAGGCCTGGGAAAGGTCTCGACGACGTCATCGGAGTCATCGATTCCGGCGAAGGTCGCACGATGGAAGAAGGGGGTGCGCGATGATCGATCAGGTTGGACGTCATGTGCTCTTGGTGCTCGTTGAGAACAGGCCCGGTGTTCTGTTGCGCGTTGTCAGCCTCATTTCGAGACGCGGCTTCAACATCGAATCGCTTTCGGTGGGTCCGACTGAAGACCCAACCCGTTCGCGCATAACGATCATCACTGACGTCGATGACGAGTCGTGGGAACAAATCACCAAGCAGCTGAACAAGCTTATCGTCGTGCACAAAATCACCGACCTCACCAACGAGCCCTCCATCGAGCGCGAGCTCGTGTTGTTCAAGGTGAACGCGCCAGCCGAGAAGCGCAGCGAGGTCATCGAGATAGCAAACCTGTTCAGGGCTAGCATTGTCGACGTGGGCAAGAGCTCGTTGACCATCGAGGCGACGGGAAGCCAAGACAAAATGGAAGGCCTCGAGGATTTGCTGCGCGCGTATGGCATCAAGGAGATAACCCGCACGGGCAAGATTGCCACCGCCCGTAACAGCAAGGATGTTTAGTAGTTGGGATGCCCG
>JAZLCO010000077.1:0-4385 GCA_045614225.1 Eggerthellaceae bacterium
CAATCCCGATACCGAGACCACGCTGCCCGTCGCGACCGGCTTCCACCGCCTGACGGTCGACGACGAGCTGCGCGCCAAGCTTGGCGACGACATCGTCGACTCCGAGCGCATCGTCATCCACGACGCGTTCGACGCCGACTCCAACGTGAAGATCGGCGTGCTGCCGTCTGGCGCCGACCTGGTCATCGACCGCGTGGCTGTCGAGACGGACCTGCTCGTCTCCGAGGGATTCATCGAGCCGCACTTCTTCGCCGGCTTCTCGGGCGGGCGCAAGAGCGTCCTGCCCGGCGTGTGCGATGCCGTCACGGTCATGGGCAACCATTGCTCGAAGTTCATCGCCAGCCCCAACGCCCGCACGGGCGTGCTCGACGGCAACCCGCTGCACAACGACATGGTAGACGCGGCGCGTCAGGCCAAGCTTGCCTACATCGTCAACGTCGTGATTGACGAGGAAAAGCGCGTCGTCGCTGCGTTCGCGGGCGATCCGTTCGAGGCTCACAAGGCCGGCACCGAGTTCCTCGCAAGCCAGTGCCGCGTGAAGGCCGTTCCGGCTGATATCGTCATCACGGGCAACGGCGGTGCGCCGCTTGACCAGAACATGTACCAGGCTGTGAAGTCGATGACGGCCGCCGAGGCGTGCGCCAACGAGGGCGGCGTCATCATCGAGTGCGCCGAGTGCATCGACGGAACGGGTGGCGAAGGTTTCTACCGCGCGCTCAAGGATTGCGAGAGCGCCCAGGCGCTGATGGACGAGATCCTGCAGGTGCCGCAGAAGGAAACGAAGCCCGACCAGTGGGAGTATCAGATTCAGGCCCGCATCCTCATCCACCATCCGGTCATCTACGTCAGCTGCCCGCAGATGCGCGAAACCATCGAAGAGATGAAGATGATGTACGCCGCGTCGCTCGACGAGGCGCTCGCTATGGCGCGCGAGATCGTCGGGGAAGAGGCGAAGGTCACCGTCATCCCGAACGGCATCTCGGTCATCGTGGCGGAATAGCAAGACTGGAAAACGGCGGTCCGAAAAACAGCACCGCTGCAGCAAATCGAACCAAAGGCGCCCTCGAAACTGAGGGCGCTTTTCTCTTCTGGTTAATCCAGACAACAAGATTTGGATTCTGGTTGCACCCGGGCGGTAAATACTCCCACAACCTGAGCAGCTGTGCGCGGAACACACGCTTCTCGATGGGCTATAATTGGGACTCAACAACTAGTGGTGAAATGAAGGTGATGGTGCGGTGCCTCAGCGCCGATATCAACAGCGTCGAGCGAGTTCAAGCTCTCGTAAAAGCGCAAGCCAATCTGGCGTTAAGCGATACACAAAGCAGGAAGTGTCGCACAATCGAGTGGTGGCGCTGTTGACGGCTGTCATCGTTCTGGTTCTTGTCGGCGTCATGGGGTTTGCGGCGCTTGCCCCGTCGTCCGAACCAACCCAAGCCGAAACTGAGACGCAGGGGCAGGGAAGTGCCGCGTCGGGGCAGGAGAGCGCGGCGCAAGGGCAGGAGAGCGCTGCGCAGAACGATCTTTCTTGGCGAGATAGCGATTTCGCCGTCGATCCGAACCGGACGGATTGGAACTATACCGACAACGGCAGGAAAGTAGTCTATCTGACGATTGACGATGGGCCGTCGGAGAACACGCAGGCGGTTCTCGACATCCTCGATCGTTACGGCTGCAAGGCGACGTTCTTCGTCGTAGGCCATAGCCCAGACTACTTCCCAATGATCAAAGAGGCGTACGACCGCGGTCATACCATCGGTCTTCACACGTATAGCCATGATTACGCCTACGTTTACTCGTCGCAGCAGGCGTATTTCGAGGATCTAGATGCTATCGGCGACGTAGTTCGAGACCAAATCGGGTACGTGCCTTGCTTCATTCGTTTCCCGGGCGGGTCTTCGAATTCGATTTCCTCAAACTATACGTCGGGTATTATGTCGGCGCTCGTGGGCGAAGTGCAGGCGCGCGGTTACCAGTATTACGACTGGAACGTTTCGAGCGGCGATGGTTCGGACCACACTGCCGACGACCTGGTCTACTACGCGACAGAGGAAGCGCCCGATTACGAGAACATCGTCCTGCTCATGCACGATTCCGCGACCAAGCAGACGTCGGTTGAAGCGCTGCCGCGAATCATCGAATACTATCAGGAGCGCGGCTACACGTTCGAGGCGATAGATCGCACCACGTTCGTTCCGCATCATGGGGTGAACAACTGATAGCGTACGTCACCGCAAGTTCTTTGGAGAAGAAAGCGAGCCAACGAGTTAGTTCCCGTTGGCTCGCTTCTTAATCACGCGCATTACGAAAGGGTGTGAAATGCCGTGTCTCATCAACCTATCTTATTCGAGATCTCCCAATCGAAACTACAGTTAATGCATCTGTACGTTCCAATGACCCTATCGTTGTTTTGGGGGCCATTCGGATCGATGCTCGGTCCCCATTCGATTTTTCTCGGATAGCAAGATGTGCCGCATTTCGGGCAATTGCAGTTCGTCGACGCGTTCTTCGGCAAGTCATACCAACCGCCAGCAATTTTGTCCAGATCGTCTATCGTCAGCTCGTTCTCGTATCTCTTCTCGGTTTGGTCAGTCATTTTCTCTTCTACCGAGACCTTTTTTGCCAAGACCAGTTTAATACCCCAACGGGTGTTCCTGCAGGTAGGTTTTGAACGCGGGCATGTCGAAATCGACCAGGCCCATGCGCAAGTCCTTGATGACGCCCCGGTCTATGAGGCGGCGGCGCAGGTTGGAGGCGTTGGTCATGCTGATGCCCATGCGCGCGGCGACTTCGCTCGTGATGCTGGGGCCCTCGTCGGCGGCCATGGCGGCAAGGTATTCGACCTCGCGTTGCGAGCACTCGCGCAGGGTGGGCTGGACGACCGAGTGCTCCATTTCCTGGTATGAGCGACGGATGGCCTTCTCAACGTGCGTCCGCGTGAGCTCCTTCTCGTCTTTCGCATATCTCCAGGCGCTATAGCCGATGAGCTGCATGGCGAAAGGGAAGCCTTCTGCCGCTTTCACGGCGAGGTCGAGTGCGTCTTCGCCAATCGTCTTCCCGTTTTCTGTGATGGTGGAGAGAAAAGCGTCCTTGATGTCTTCGTCGGGAATGGTGCCAAGATGGCGTTGGAACGCGCGGCGGACAAACGACACATAGTCGCTTTGCAGCAGGGTGGAGACCATGCTGGGCAACCCTGCGAGCAGCATGGCAACATCAAGGCCTTCGCTTACGAAGAGCTGGAAGAGCGAGATGAACTCGATGAGCTCCTCGCATTCCGGATTCACTTCGTCGATGGTGAACAGGACGCCCACGTCTTGGCGGTTGAGCTCTTCGATGATTTGCTGAAAACGGAAGCGCCAGGGAATGCTTTCCTGGGGCGACTCCCAGCTGGCGCCAACGGGGCCAACTTTTACTGACGTGAGCTGTGGCAGGCTTTGCTCGTCTAGGATATGCGCTGCACTGGTCTTTAGGGCGTACATGAGGTCCTCGAGCAGCCCGCGCCTGGCAACCGCGTTCGCGTTGATCCACCCCATGGAAGATGCTTCCCGTGCAATGGCGTTCATGAGCACTGTCTTGCCAGCACCCCTTGGCCCCAGAAAGATGGTCGCACGGTTTGGATCGCCAGGCTGGTTTGCGAGCCCTTCGATAACATCGTCGATAAGTTCATCGCGCCCAGCGAAGGCGAAGGGCGCATGCCCGAACGTGGGCGTGAAAGGGTTTCTCCGCAATGTTGCCATGGTGCTCCTCTCGCTTAGGAAGACCAGTTTATCCTAGAGATTCACAAAGATTCATATCATCGTTAAAGATTCACGAGGATTCAAATGGCGCACTGGTACCTGGTACCTATGTGCCATTTGCTGCTTTACAATTCCAGGTGGAAGCAAACCCTGACCGTACTTTCAACGATCGGAGCGAACCATGCAGATCAAGCTCGTCGAAATGCTGCACCTCGACCTCGAGCCGGTGGGTGTCTACTTCGGTAACACGGAAGCCGAGTGCGACACGGTTGCGGAGCCGGGAAAGCGCAACTGCGTCGTGCCGTTCCTGCTCGCGGCCGCTCGCGGCAAGGTTGTGGGCATCACGGAGGAAGGCTGCACCTGCCCCGGCGGCACCGTCGGCCTGTGCTTTGGCGACGGTTTCACGCGCAAGAACCCCAACATCCACAAGATGCTCTCGCAGGGCATGGGCGATGCGGCGCCCGAGCAAGCGCCTCCGATGATGAAAGAGGGCGAGCGGTTCTTCTGCAACGAGGAAACCGCACTGAAGTGGCGCAACGCCATGCCGTTCTCGGACAGGGGCTTCCCGCGCGTCGTCTTCGCGCCCGAGAGCCGCTGGGGCGAAGCCGGCGAGCCCGACCTCGTGCTCGTCTTCGCGGACGCCGACCG
>JAZLCO010000078.1:0-8832 GCA_045614225.1 Eggerthellaceae bacterium
GGACGCCTTGAAGGCCCAGGGGAAGTAAATGCCCAATCGCGGCGACAGGCAGTTCCGCGCGACGCGCGGGATGGGGACGAAGCGAACAGACGCCGGGCGCTCGCGCTCGACGTCGCAGCCGCGCACGGGCTCGACCTCGACTTCCCATTCGACGTCGAGGGATAGTTCGAGCGCTCGTTCGCAGGTTCGCACGCAATCGCATACGCACACGCAGCAGCGAAGCGGCTCCAAGTCGCGTTCCAACGCGGCTTCGCATGCGTCGTCGCGTTCGACTTCGTACGCTTCCGCACGCTCGACTGGCCGCACACCGACGCGCACCTCGGCGCGCGCCGCGCAACGCACAACCGAGCGCACTGGACAACGAAAGACGGAGCGTTCCGCGCAGCGCACGACAGAACGCATGGCGCAACGCTCAACCAAGCGGAAGTCGAAGCGCACAACATCGCAATCATCCCAAGAGCAGCGCATCCAAGGCAAGACGAGCGACAGCATGCAGTTCGAGTCGCGCCGCATCGGCGACATCCGCCGCTCCGAGCGACGTGAGCGCGCCAAGGAGAGCTCACGGCGCTATCTCGTTCGCGTTTTCATCGGCATCGGCATCATCGTTGCGCTTATCGGTGGTTGGGCGGCGCTCTACAATTCGCCAGCGTTCACCATCCAAAACGTTGAAGTCGAAGGTGTCGAGCACCTGACGGCCGACGAGATGTCGCAGCTCGCCAACGTGCCGACTGACACCACATTGCTCCGCGTCGACACCGAGACGATTCGCAACCGTCTCAAGCAAACTGCCTGGGTAGAAGATGTCACTGTCACGCGTAAATTCCCCGACACGATCAAGATCACGGTGACCGAGCGCGAAATCGAGGCCATCGTCGAGATTCCCAACCGTTCGGGCAGCTCGACCAAGAAATGGGCCATCGCGAAGGACCATATCTGGCTTATGCCCATTCCGGAGCCTGGCTCTGAGGCGGCCAAGACGACAAGCGAGAAAATCTACGAAGACGCGGAAGCAGCTCTGCACATCACAGACGTGCCATACGGCACCGTGGCCGAAATTGGCCAGCCGTGTCAGGACTCGAATGTCAACAATGCTCTCGACATCATTTCAGGCATGACGACCGACTTGGCGAACCACGTCGAAACGGTGTCTGCGGCAGGGCCTGCCGAGACGACGCTGCTGCTCGACAGCGGAGTCGAGATTGCGTTTGGCAAGGCCGAGAACATCCGCGACAAAGAGCGCGTCATATTGCAGATCCTCGAAGAGAATCCCGATTCTGTCGCATATATCAACGTTCGCTTGGTGGAGACTCCCACGTGGCGTTCAATCTAGCCATTTGTGAATCTAGCTGGTCAATTGCCCTTTTGTGAGTTGCATTGTTCTTCGACTCGTGTAAAATTGCAACTTGGTTATATGTATTTACAAAAAAACGCAGTTCAAACGGCACACGGTAAGGGGAATTCACATGCCAATCAATCTTGCATCTGAGCATCTGGCGGTCATCAAGGTCGTCGGCGTGGGTGGCGGCGGCACCAATGCGGTCAATCGCATGGTCGAGGCTGGCGTCCAAGGCGTCGAGTTCATCGCCGTGAACACCGACCGTCAAGCGTTGCTCATGTCCGACGCTGACAAGACAATCCACATCGGCGAGGACCTTACCCGCGGTCTCGGCGCTGGCGCAAACCCCGAGGTGGGCGCTCAGGCAGCTGAGGAAAGCCGCGATGAAATCCGCCAGGCGCTGGCCGAGGCTGACATGGTCTTCGTCACCGCAGGCGAGGGTGGCGGCACCGGCACCGGTGCTGCTCCGGTTATCGCTCAGATCGCGCGCGAGGAAATCGGTGCACTGACCGTCGGCATCGTTACGAAGCCGTTCTCGTTCGAGGGTCGCACACGTCGCAACCAGGCCGACCAGGGCGTTGAGCTCCTGTCCCAGAAGGTTGACACGCTCATCGTCATCCCGAACGACCGCCTGCTCGAGGTCGTCGACAAGAAGACCAGCATGCTTGACGCGTTCCGCATTGCTGACGATACGCTTCGCCAGGGCATCCAGGGCGTTACCGACCTGATCACCATCCCTGGTCTCATCAACCTCGACTTCGCCGACATCCGCACGGTCATGAAGGACGCCGGCACCGCCATGATGGGCATCGGCATCGCAAGTGGCGAGAACCGCGCGCTCGAAGCTGCGCAGCAGGCCACCAACTCCAACCTGCTCGAGACGTCGATTGCAGGCGCTTCGCGCGTCCTGTTCTCGATTGCCGGCGGCCCGGACCTCACCCTCACCGAGGTCGACGCTGCTGCACGTACGGTCGAGGCATGTGCCGATGAGAACGCCAATATCATCTACGGTCAGATCGTCGACGAGTCGATGGGCGACACGGTGCGCATCACCGTCATCGCCACCGGCTTCAACGCCGACGCTTTCGGCGGCAACACTCCGCGCGACTACTCTCGCAAGGACCTGTTCGCTTCCACGGCGCAGAACTCCGCAGCCAGCGCTTCAGCTACGCTGACCCCGGCTGCTTCTCCCATCTCCACGCCGGCTCCTTCGCGTACGACCGTCAATTCGGCCAACCGCTTCGCCGACGAGGACTACATCCCCGATTTCCTGAAGCGCCGCTAAGATTGATTGGCAGCTAGGAAAACTGCTCGTGTCGATGCGCTCCCACGGGAGCGCATCGTTTTTATCGGGAAAGATTGACGTCCGATTGCTGCATGAACAGGAGATTTGCCGTGACAACTCTTCCAATGCCCGCGCTTGAACTCAGTAACCTCTCAGGGATTCCTCTGCTGACCGACGATGCGCTGTTCGAAGCATGTGGCGTGCGCATCGCATTCACGGGTTGCGCAGGCGGTACGAGCGAAGGAGCGTATGCATCGCTCAACACGGGCGGGCATGTCGATGACGATCCGAGGTGCGTGGCGCATAATAGGCGCGCGATCCTCAAAGCCATCGGCGCGGATGCCGCGCCGCTTATTGTGCCTAATCAAGTGCATGGCACGCATGTTGCGCGTATAGCCGAGATGGTCGATGTTGGGCGAGTCGCAACCGAGGTGCTTGACGGTAGGGATGCGGTGCAAATCGATGTTCCGGGCGTTGCCGCTATGCTCAATTTCGCCGACTGCCTTCCGCTCATTATTGTTGCGCCGTCGGGCCGTTTCGTGGTCGCTCACGCTGGATGGCGTGGGGCCGTTGCCCATATTGCTTCGATTGCCGCGTGCTCGCTTGCCCAGGAAGGGGAGGGGCCCGACACGTTCAACGCCTATATTGGACCGCACATCGGAGTCGAGTGCTTCGAGGTGGGCGAAGAGGTTGTCGAACAATTCGCTGCCGAATTTGATGACACGGTGGTGTTGGGCACCCGCCATATCAACCTGGCACGTGCCGTCGCACTCGATCTCGAATCGGCGGGCATGAACCCCGAGCGCATTGCCAATTGCGGGATTTGCACCATGTGCCATCCCGACGAGTACTTCTCGTACCGCGCTTCCGGCGGCACCTGTGGTCGCCAGTCTGCCACGGCTTTCCGAAGCTACTCTGAAGCCTAGCGCGTGATGCGGCAATTCCGCACGCAAAGTGTTGCTATAGAACCTACATGCTTGTGCATTAAGGAGAGTGAAATGACCACAACGAAAGAACGATTCGAAAGGGCGGCGCGCGAGCTTGCAGATGCATGTGCGCAAGCGGGCAGGAGAGCCGACGAAGTGACGCTTGTCGCCGTATCGAAGACGGTCGGGCCTGAGGATGTGGCCCTGGCCATCGAGGGCGGCGCGTGCGATTTCGGTGAAAACCGGCCCGATCAGCTCGTTGCAAAAGCAGACCAGTTCACAGATGTGAACTGGCATTTCATTGGCAACATCCAGTCGAGGCGCATTCGCGACATTGTTGGTCGCGCCACGTTGATTCACTCGCTGTTCGAGGAACGCCATGCACGCAAGTTTGACGAGATTGCCCGCGAGCACGGCATCGTTCAGGACGTGCTGCTCGAGGTCAACGTGTCGGGCGAGCAGTCGAAAAGCGGCCGCACGCCCGAGGACGTGCGCGAGTTGCTCGAGGTGTGCCGTGCGCTTCCCAACATCCGCGTGCGTGGTCTCATGACCATGGCGCCGCAGGGCGATGCCGAAGTGGCGCGTGAAACGTTCGTCGGTCTACGCGAATTGCGCGACTCCTTGCGCGCAGCGCTTCCCGAAGACGAGGCAGCCTATTTCACGGAACTGTCGATGGGCATGTCTGAGGATTGGCCGGAAGCAGTTGCGGAAGGCGCAACGATCGTCCGCATCGGTCGTGCCATCTTCAGCCCAACGTTCTAGCTAATCAAAAGGAATCGTTCCTTTAGGTTAGCCCCATTTGTCAATCCGATGACTTATTAACTAGTTGATTTCTAATGATATATAGTGTCATCAGCTATTATTCGAGTACCATATATATGGTTAATACCGAGAAACGAAGCAGGTGATTCCATGGCGAAGAACTACACGGCGACAGCCGGCGGCATGCTCGACGACCTGAAAGCTCGTCTGGGCTTCGGCCACCAAGACGATGAGGAATACGACGATTACGACGATTTCGAGGACGATTACGACGAGTACGAAGACGACTTCGACGATCGTTCGTCGAGCCGTCGTTCCACTTCGTCCCGTTCGTCGTACGACCGCGATTACGACCGCGACTACGACCGCAGCTACGACCGCCGCGGCGATTCGGGCCCGCGCTTGGTCTCGATTGACGACGTGAAGGAAAGCACGCGCATTCCCGACCGTCTGAACCGCGATCCGCTGGATCGTGATTCGCGCGAGACCAGCTCGCGTTTTGGTGCACGTAGCGTTATCGACGAGACGATTCCGCCTGTTTCCTCGCCAGCGCATAATGCAGCTCTGCGCGATTCGCAGCGTGCGACCTCCGATGGCTACAACTCGCTGTTCGAGCCGACGCGTTCGACCGATTCCGCAGCGACTGGTTCCTACGATCCCTACGAGGCTTATTCGACTGGTGCTTCCGGCACCCATGCGCCGATGCGTTCGCTCACGGTGGTCAAGCCCACCGTCTACGGCGATGTCGAGCGTGTGTCCAAGGCCGTCAAAGCCGGCGACGTGGTTGTGCTCGTCATGCGCAACACGCCCGACGACCTGTCGAAGCGCATCCTCGACTTCTCCTTCGGCGTCGCAAGCGCGCTCGATGCCAACGTCGAGTGTCCTGGCGACAAGGTGTTCGCCATCGCTCGCGGCAACGCGCTTTCCGAAGACGAGAAGCGCCGCCTGCGCAACCAAGGTGCTCTGTAAGCCATGAGCGGAATCTCAATCACCATCATCGGTGGCGGGAAAATGGGCGAGGCCATCCTGAAGGGGTGGCTCGCATCCACCTATGTTCCAGCTGCCCGCATCGAACCTGCTGATGTTGTCGTGGTCGAGCCGGGCGAGGAGCGCCGTGCGTTCCTTTCCGCCGAACACGGCGTCACGTGTGTGGCCGATGCTTCGCTCATCGAGCCTGGGCAGACCGATGTCGTAGTTCTGTCGGTCAAACCGCAGGTTATGATGAACGTTCTGGAAACCGTTTCTGCCAACCCCGCATTCAGCGGCGGTGCGGATGGCCCGCTGTTCATCTCGATTGCGGCCGGCATTCCCACCACGCGCCTCGAAGCGGCTCTGCCGAAAGATGCGCACGTCGTGCGCGTCATGCCGAACATGCCGCTTTCCATCGGCGCGGGTGCCTCGGGCGTATGCAAAGGCGCGCAGGCAACCAACGACGAGTACGATTACGTGGTCGGGCTGTTCGGCTGCCTTGGCCGTGCCGTTCCCGTCGACGAGTCCGACATGGATATCGTTTGTGCGCTCAGTGGCTCCGGCCCTGCGTACGTGGCGGCCATGATCGAGGCGCTGCGCGATGCAGCGGTAGCTCAGGGTCTTGACGAGCAGCTCGCCGAAACGCTCGCGCTTCAGACCGTGCTCGGCACGGCGCGTCTCATTGACGAGACGCCGCTTTCGCCGGCGGTCACGCGTGAAGCAGTATGCTCGCCGGGCGGTACGACGCTTGCCGCGCTTGACGCCATGTACGAGGCAGGCTTCAACGATGTGTTCCAGGCTGGTGTCGACGCCGCGGTCAGGCGCTCGAAGGAGCTTGCGCAGTCCTAGCAGCGCGTTTGTTGCGCACCGCAGGGTGCGATGCAGTATCGGCGGGGCTGTTCGCCTTTGCCATGAACGGAGTTATTTGTGATTAGGGCATTACTCATATCACTGTGCAATGCGTACACGACAGTTATCTTCGTGTACGTGCTCATGTCGTGGATTCCCAACCAGAACGGCATCATCGGTGATGTCTACCGGATCCTCGGAAAGCTGTGCGACCCGTATCTTGACCTCTTCAAACGGTTCATACCGCCAATTGGGGGAATGTTGGACGTTTCACCTATCGTTGCATTGCTAGTTTTACAATTTGTCGTACGTCTTATTGTTGGTATCTTGTAGTATTGTATGTAATGGTTTAAAAGGGCTTTTAGTCGGAAACGAAGGGAACAACCATGGCCATAACTGCAGCAGATATCCAAAACGTCAGCTTCTCCATCGACCGCAAGGGCTACGACGTTGACGAGGTCGACGTCTTCCTCGAGCGCGTTGCCGACGAGATTCAGGCAATGACCGACCAAATCGCCGAGCTGAAGGCAAAGGCTGAGGCTCCGCTGTTCGAGCAGCCCGCTCCTTCGGAGGCTGCCGAGGTTGCCCCGATTGCCGACAGCGCAGAGTTTGAAGCAAAGGCTGCCGAGTACGAGGCGCGCATCGCCGACCTCGAGGCTCAGCTCGCCGAGAAGGCCGCTAACGACAGCGCTATTTCGCAGGCTCTCATCGTCGCGCAGCGTTCTGCCGACGAGGTTGTCGCAAACGCCCGCACCGAGGCTTCCAACATCATCAAGGATGCCGACGAAGAGGCCGACCGCATCATCGGCAAGGCCGAGTCCGATCGCCTGAAGATTGCCGAGGCCATCCGTCAGCTCGAGAACGACCGCAACGACGTGCGTGCTGGCTATCGCGACATGCTGGCCGACTTCATGGCCGACGCTCAGAAGAAGCTCGCCGAAATCGACGGCGACGCTCGCCGTGCCACCGCCAATGCTCAGGCTCGCAACGAGGCTGCTTATGCTGCCGCTCCTGCCGCAGCTGCTGCTCCGGCCGCAGCGTTCGAGGTTGCGCCGGTTGCTTCTCCATCCGCGAGCGGTTTCATTGACAAGGACCTCTCGGGCTTCGGCGCCGCAGACGACGGCTTTGCGTTTGACGACATCGACTAAACTTAGTTTCGTCGCAGCGAGATAACTTCAAGCGGGGCGCATTCATGCGCCCCGTGTCATATCTGGAGGCGTTAATGGAAAAACAAGAACTCAACGAGCTGCTTGCCGCGGTGGCAGCGGGTGAGGTTGCTCCCGACGAGGCGGCAGACAAGTTGCGCACTGCGCCGTTTTCCGACCTTGGGTTCGCGAAGGTCGACCACCATCGCGGCATTCGCCAAGGTGTGTCGGAAGTCATTTACGGCGAGGGAAAGACGCCCGACCAGATTGCTGGCATAATCGCCGACATGCTCGGTGCAGGTCAGGAACGCGTGCTCATCACGCGGTTGGCGCCAGATGCGGCAATCGAGGTTGAGCAGCTGCTGAGCGAGGGTCTTGCTTTTGAGAGCGACTCTGATGAAGCCTCTGATGCAATCCCCGCGCTTCCCGTTTTCACCTATTACGACTTGCCGCGCGTTGCCACGGTGGGCGAGGCTCCCGAGCCGACGGGCCTAGGTAGCATCGTCATTGCAACAGGCGGCACGAGCGACATTGCCGTCGCCGAAGAAGCAGCCATCACAGCCGAGATGCTCGGCAACGAGGTTGTGCGCCTCTATGACGTGGGCGTTGCAGGTCTGCATCGTTTGCTCGCGCATGCCGACGAGCTTTCTCGCGCACGGGTGGTTGTTGCCGTAGCAGGCATGGAGGGGGCGCTCCCGTCGGTTATTGGCGGCCTTGTGTCGTGCCCGGTTATCGCCGTGCCCACGAGCATCGGTTACGGTGCTTCGCTCGGTGGCGTCGCCGCGTTGCTCGCGATGCTCAACTCGTGTTCGTCTGGCATTTCCGTCGTCAACATCGACAACGGTTTCGGTGCTGGTTACCAGGCCAGCCTCATCAACCATATTGGATAGTGGGCTAAAGCGCTTGCACGTTTAAGCGCACTTGAGAAGAGGGGAATGATTATGCAGATGTACTTCGACTTCACGAAAGACGCGACGCGCGCGTCGATCCTCAACCAGCTGCGTGCCAAGATTGACGACGCTGCATGGGCGGCCATCACGACCGAGGCTATGAAAGCCGGCGTGCCGAAGGGCCACCATCACGGCATCGTCGAAGTGCGCCAGACCATCGACTCGCTGCGTGTTTCGAGGAAGGTCAAGGAAGACCTGCTTGGGGTTTACGAGATACTGGCCAAGGCCGAAGCGCAGGTCCATGGCTGCGCAGTCGACGAGACGCATTTCCACGAGGTGGGTGAGGGCAAAGCAATTCTCAATGCGTTGATTATCTGCAGTGCCATCTGTCACCTACATCCCGACTACATTGTTGCCACGCCCGTCCAGACCGGCTCGGGCAAGATTGAATGCGCACACGGCCTGATGGACATCCCTGCGCCTGCGACTGCGGCAATCCTTGCGACTGGTGTTCCCACGACTGAAGAAAAGTTCGAGGGCGAGCTGTGCACTCCCACGTCAGCGGCGATCATCAAGTATTTCGTGCAGGAGTTCGTGAACTACTAAGCAAGCTGGAATGGCACAGTGCTCCCTGGGAAGGGTGTGCCACTATAAAAAGTGGCACACCCTT
>JAZLCO010000079.1:0-4826 GCA_045614225.1 Eggerthellaceae bacterium
AGTCAGGGGCCAGGGCACCGACTCACTCACAATCAACGCTTGGTCGCATGCACCACAAACGCTTCGAACGAGACGTTCTCGTCGCTTGGCGCCACGGGAACCTCATGACCTTGCTTGAAGCCCATCGAAGCCTCGACAGGGTACGGCCCTTCCGCAACCTCGACCGCGAAACCCATCTGCGAAAGGCATTCCTCGAACTCGGCACGCGACGGAGCCGCCTGGATGCTGTTGCCCAGGCCGCGCGCCGCCTCGACAACCGCAGGGTCGCGCGGACAATCCGCCAGAGCAACCTCGCAGACGAGCAATCCACCCGGCTTGAGCACACGATGCATTTCGGCAAGAGCGCGCCTCGGATCGCACATGAGATGCAAAACGCTATTGACGAAAACCATGTCGACAATCGCGTCACCGAGCCCCGCTGCCAGCAAGTCTTCGGGATACGCCAGATGGAACTCCATGTTGTTGGAGGGCAAGCCCGTTTTCGCAGCCGCGCGGTCCATGCGATCAACCGCCTCGGCAATATGCTCGGCTGTCCAGTCGACGCCAATGGCATGCCCGTTTGCACCCACACGCTCCGACAGCTTGAACACGCCCTTGCCGCGACGGCAACCAACATCGAGAACAGTCATTCCCTCGAGCCCTGCCGGAAGCGACATATGGCAAAGGCTCGCATACCCGAATTCCCGATTCATCTGGCCGTAGTACTGCTCGAGTTGACCATCGGTCATCGCATCGTCCATACCGATACCTCCCATGAACGAAGGCTCATTCATCATGCATGCGCCAACCCAGAACCCGTTAACGCATCTGCCTCGCGCTCCTTCTTGCGCAGCTTCAAGAGCTCGGGAACGATGAACGCAGTCGTGGTGAGGATCGACAGCGTGTCAGCGAACGGATACGTGAAGCAAATGGCCTGAAGCGACGTGACGTCGAGCACAGTCGGCAGGAACCACGGCAAAATCAGTAAAAGAGGAATCAGGAACAACACCTGACGCGTGAGGCTCAGAATGCTCGCCTTCAGCGGCTGGCCAGTCGACTGGAAGTAGTTCGAGCTCATCATCTGGAAGCCAACGAGCGGGAACATCATGGTCATAACCTGGAGCGCGTAGATGCAGAACTGCTCGAGCTCGCCCTCGACGCCGAACAGCTGCACGATCTGCGCAGGAATGACGTGGATGAGTATGAAGAAGAACGTGATGATGACGGTCGCGAACAGCACGCCGAGCCAGAACGCTTGGCGCACGCGCTTCCACTTGCGCGCACCGTAGTTGTAGCCGATGAGCGTCTGCGCACCCATGAGCACACCGACGGCGGGCATGAACGCGAAGCCGTTGATACGACCAGCGACACCGATGGCTGCCAGGGCACCACTTGCGCCAACCGGGTCCATCGCGCCGTAGTAAGCAAGCGTCTGGTTGAGAATCGTGTTGATGACCGCGTTGGCCACCTGCATGATGAACGACGCCAGGCCCAACGACAGGATGATGCCCCACAGGTGAACGTCGGGCTTCATGCGGGAAAGGCGCAGGTGGAACGGGGCGTCCTTGCCTTTGACGAGGTACCACATGACCGGGATTCCGCCCACGCCCTGACCGATGATCGTGGCGAACGCCGAACCGGCGACGCCGTAACCGAGCCACATGACGAGCACGAAGTTCATGATGATGCACACCACGGTGCCCAGAACGCTGGTGCCCAGCGCGAGCATCGGCTTGCCCTCGGTGCGCAGGAAGTTGTTCGCACCCATACCGACGCATTGGAACACGTAGCCGATCATGAGGATTTGGACGAACAGCTTCGTCATGTCATACAGCTCGGGAGTAGTGCCCACAACCGCGAGAATCGGGTCGATGAGCACGATGCCCGCAAGCGCGATGATGCCCGCGATGATGAGCAGCAACAACACCGTGTTGCCGACGGTGCGTTCGACCTCGTCGATCTTGTCCTCGCCCAGCTGGATGGCTGCAAACGCATTGCCGCCCTGGCCAGCCAAAGCAGAAAGGCCCATCAGAAGGACCATGATGGGGAATGCAAGCGTCGTGACGGCAATGCCCGCTTCACCAACGGCTTGCCCGAGGAAGATCGAGTCGACGATGTTGTAGAGAGCGTTGAACGTCATCATGATGATGGCGGGAATTGAGAACTCGAAGAGCAGCTTCAGGATGCTCTTCGTGCCCAGACGGTCGGTCGAGAGCGCCTTGCGCCTGCCCGGCTGGTGGCCCGGCTGATCCAGCTGTTGGCCTTGTTGGTCAGCTTGCTCGATCTGCTGTTCTAGCTGTTGCTCGATTTGTGCTTCAGGCTGTTGTTCAACCTGCTGTTCAGTTTGTTGTTCTGCGCGTTCTTCAGTCATGCTCTAATTCCTTATTCCCCCTATGTGTAACTGGAGAATTTTATCGCGCCGCGCTGCACTTTCATATGTCATACGCACAAGTTCACAAGCACCCCTCACATGCAGATGATAGCCGCTTTGTTTCTGAACGTCTGTCGATTTGATTTGCAATTCCCTATAATGCAGCAATGGCAAATTCAGGACAGGAAATCGAAGCTTCAACAAGCAGGTTGAGCGCCGACGAGCGCCGGGGCATCGCCGCGGGCGTGTTCTGCTATTTGCTGTGGGGCCTCTTCCCCATCTATTGGAAGCTGCTCAGCGAAGTCAATTCACTCGAGATCATCGCGCACCGCATCATCTGGTGCTTTGCCACAACCATCATCTTCTGCGCCATCGCACGACTCGACTTGCCGGGGTTGCTCAAACAGCCGCGCGCCTGGCGCTTCCTAGTACCAGCCGCCCTCATCATCACGCTGAACTGGTCGATCTACATCTATGCCGTCAACATCGACCATATCGTCGAGACCGCCATCGGCTACTACATCAACCCACTCGTATCGATCGTGTTGGGCATCATCGTTTTTCGGGAGCGGCTGTCACCGCTGAAGATCGTCGCCGTGGCGCTGTGCACCATCGGCGTTGGCTACTTCACCATCAGCTACGGGCAATTCCCTTGGATTGCAATTGCCCTCGCTTTGAGCTTCGGCATCTACGGCGCCGTCAAAAAGAAGGCGGGCTATCCCGCCACCACGGCGCTTGCGTTCGAGAACACGGTCATGGTCCTGCCAGCCATCGTATTCGCAATCGTCTTCGCGCACATCACGGGCACGCATGCCTTCGCCGCGAACCTCGACACGGCACACGGCGTCTACCTCACGGTGCTGCTCATTCTTGGCGGCCCCGCCACCGCCATCCCGCTCATTCTGTTTGCCAAGGCTGCGAACTCGATCCCGCTGTCGCTGCTCGGGTTCATCCAGTACATCAGCCCCACCCTTGCGCTTCTGACCGGCGTCTTCCTGTTCGGCGAACCGTTCACGCTGGCACATGGCGTGTGCTTGGGTTGCATCTGGACGGGCATCGCGCTCGTGACATTCGACACCGTCCGCGCCAACCGATAGGGTTGTCCGCAGAGTCGACCTCAAATCCAGCCGATAGAACCACCAGCCCCATAGACCAGCCAATCAACCCGCCCCCAGAGTCAACCATTGGTTGATTTATTCAACTATAATCAACTCATATTCGCTCGCCTGAAGTGCTCTCCGCATCTATCCTTAAGCCATGGGAACAGGAGGAGCAACCATGCAGACCAACATCAACCTCGCGAACAACATCATGCGCATCCGCAAGGAGTCGAGGCTCACGCAAGCGGACCTCGCTGAATTCCTTGGCGTGACGAAAGCGTCGGTCTCGAAATGGGAAACCGGGCAAAGCTACCCCGACATCGAAACCTTGCCGAAAATCGCCACGTATTTCGGCGTAAGCATCGACGAGCTGCTCGGCTACGAGCCCCAAATGACGAAAGCAGGCATTCGCGATGCGTGCGAACGTCTGAAGCAAGCCTTTGCGGAGCAGCCGTTCGAACAGGCACATGACGCTTGCAGGGAACTCGTGCGCGACTACTACTCGTGCTATCCGCTACTCGTTCAAGTTGCGGCGCTGTACCTGAACCATCTCCCGCTCGCGGAGCCAGCAAAGCAACAGGCTTTTATCGAAGAATCGATCGACCTGTGCCACCACATCCGCAAGTACGCCCAGTCATCGGCCACTATCAAACAGGCCGAATCCATCGAGGCATGCTTCTTTCTTGCAAGCGGAAAACCTCAACTCGCAATAGAGCTGCTCGAAGACACTGTGGAAGTCGAGATGGGAGCTGACGTACTGCTCGCCCAGGCGTACGCCGCCAGCGGACAACCCGACAAAGCCGACGAGACGTTACAGGGCACGTTGTTCCAATCGCTCGCGCTCGACTTGAACAGGCTGTCGAGCATGGCCATGTTGTACGTTGGAGATCCCGCAAAACTGGCTGTCATTCACCAGCGCGCCCTCGCTATCATCGATGCGTTCGAGTTCGAGAAGGTGTTCGTGAATGCCGCCGCCATCCACGCGTCGTTTGCGATGGCCTTCATGGCGGGCGGCGATGTCGAGCGCGCACTTGATTGCCTCGACGACTACGAGCGTGCATGCCGCTTGCTCGAGTTCCCCGTCAAACTGCACGGCGACGAGTTCTTCGACAAGGCCGACGCATGGATCGAAAACGTCAATACCACAGGGACAAGTGCGCCGCGTGACGAAGCGCTCATCAAGCGCAGTTTGATCGACAGCGTGGTGGCAAACCCGGCTTTCGCGCCACTCACTGACAACCCCCGTTTCAAGTTGATCGTCAAAAACCTTAAGGAAATCGCTCGGTGATTTCAAACAATCGGTGGCACACGGGTCCCTGGGGGGGGGGGGGCCTTTTTTTGGAATGGGACAGCGCGCCCCCGGGACCCCGTGGCCC
>JAZLCO010000080.1:0-9488 GCA_045614225.1 Eggerthellaceae bacterium
TGAGTCAGGGGCCAGGGCACCGACTCATTGGGCATATTACTTGCGGGTAGGACATACGTCGACGAGGAAGCATTCGCTGCATTTGGGGTTCTTGGCGTTGCAAATCTCTCGACCGAAGAGAATCCATTGATGGTTGACGGGCTCCCAAAGTTCCTGAGGGATGATTTTCAACAAATCCTGTTCGGTTTTCGATGGGTCCTTGGCATTCGAGAGCTTCAACTTATGGGCGATTCGGAACACGTGCGTATCCACGGCAATACCTTCGACAATGCCGAAGCCTGCATTCATTACGATGTTGGCTGTCTTGCGCCCGACGCCGGGCAGTTTCTGCAGCTCTTCATACGTATGAGGCACTTCGCCGTCGTATTCGGACAGAACCATCTGGGCGCACTTTATGCAGTTCGCTGCCTTGACGCGGAAGAAGCCAATCGACCGCAATATCTCCTCGACGTCATGCATGTCGGCTGCAGCCAAATCTTCGATGGTTGGGTAGCGCTTCCACAGTTCGGGCGTGACCTTGTTGACGGCTGCATCGGTCGTTTGCGCCGACAGCAACACAGCAATGGTCAAGCGGAACGGATCGCCTCCGAAATCGAGCGCCGGTTGTGCGGCGGGGTAATGCTCGCCCATGCGTTCGCAGACGACAAGTGCGCGTTCCCGTTTTGATTTCAAAGACTCTCGTGGCATGGCGTCCCCGCTCGGTCGAATTGTTGTTTCCGTTATTGTAGTTGAAAGGCGGTTCGTCGATGGGCAGCCTATTGATTACGTACGAGGTTGGGAAGAACGCAGGAGGGGCGAGCATGAAGCTCGCCCCATCTGTTCAGCTCTCTATGGTTGTGGTGCGGTTTTCTACGGTTGTAGTGCAATTCCTTAGCTGAAGAGTTGGCGTGTTCCATTGGCTGCTAGCGCAAAGCCGCCGACGATTGACAGAAGCCCGGGCCCGGGGAGGAGGAGCATCGGGATGCCAATCATGACCAGCCCGGTGCCAATGGCGATTTGCGCGACGCTACCGATGATGGACCCGCCGCTCTTGGAGGTCGCGACGGAGTCCGTGTTCGAGTAGGTGTAAACGGTGCCGAAGGGAGGGATGTTCATGGCACCTCGCGTATAGGCGCTGCCAGGCGCGCGATATCCTGATGAGGCCTTCCAGCTGGGTTGCTGGTGCGACGCGCTTTGAGAGCTCGAGCGTGAGCCGCCCGGCTTTTGATTGCTCGAGTGGTCGATGGGGGTTACGTCGATGATGGGCTGGTAGTCGTTCATGGTGTGCTCCGCTCGTCTGAAATGCTCTTTTGATTGTCATTATACGGACATACCTGAAGCGCGCCTGAAACGGACAACGGTGCGAAATCGGCGCGTTTACATTCTGTAAAACTAACCACATCCACCTCATCGTGTGACAAAGGAAGAGTGCGATAAAATGGCTGATGAGCGCATCTGACGCGATGCACTACGATTGCGTCGAAGGTAAGGCAGGAAACGTATGACGATTGCAATGGAACGAGACTATCGGCTGCTGTGGATGCATTTCGACCGATATGGGCGCATGCAACCTGCGGCGATGCTTGAGATTTTCCAAGATTTGGCAATCGCACATGCTGAGGAATTGGGCATCGGGCGCAGTGCGATGCTCGAGAAGAACGTCGTCTGGGTAGTTATTCGCACGAAGCTCGAGGTGCTGCGCGAGCCGAAGTACAACACTATCGTGACGGCGCGCACGTGGCCGCACTCGCTTTCGAAGTTCTCGTTCATCCGCGACTTCACGATTCGTGACGAGCAGGGCGAGCTGCTCGTGAAGGCGACGCAGGAATGGGTGCTCATGAATTTCGAAACCCGCCGGTTCTCTTCTGCGAAAGATGCCTACCATGGTCCGCACGATTTCGACGAAGCGCGCGCGTTCGAGCAGAAGCCTCGCAAGATTTCAGATTTTGAAATCGAAGGCGAGCCGGCGTTCGTCGTCACGCCAGCCTATACCGACATCGATGTGAACGGTCATGTGAACAACGCCGTTTATCCGAACTTCGTCATGAACGCGCTCAACCCTGGGCCCGAGGGCTCGTTGCGCACGTTCCAGATCGATTACCGCCACGAAGTGTTGCCGGATGTGCCGCTTTCGCTGTACGTACATCGCGAAGGCGAATCCGTCCGGGTGAAAGCCATCAACCCTGAGGGCACCGTGTTGTTCGCAAGTGCCCTTGAATACCAAAAGTAGGTGCGCAATCCCAGGAAGGGAGCGAACATGTCAGAGTTAGCAACGCGTTTCGGTCAGTTCGGTGTAGCTCAACTCCAACGTGCTCGGCTTGCGATCAAGCCGCGTCTGATGCAAGGCGCGGGCATTCTTGCGCGTGTGCCTGAAATGTTGGCCGACCGTGGTATCGACACCATCCTCATCGTGACCACCGAGGGGTTCGTGAGCAGGGGGACCGTCGATTCGCTTGTCGGGAAACTGCGCGCGCATGGGGTAACCCCCATCGTGTTCTCGGCCGTGAACCCCGATCCTGATATCGAATGCATTGTCCGTGCGGCTGACAAGTACCGTCATAACGAATGCCAGGCCATCGTCGCTCTCGGTGGAGGGTCGGCTATTGACTGCGCCAAAGTCGTCGGAGCTCTTGCGGTCAATCCGAAGCGTGATGTGCGTTCGCTCATGGGCGTCATGCGCGTGCGCGCCAAGACGCCGTTCCTCGTGGCTGTGCCCACGACGGCGGGCACGGGCTCTGAAGTGACGTCAACTGCTGTCGTGACCGATGTCGAGCGTCAACGCAAATTCGCCATTGCCGACCTTGCGCTCATTCCCGATGTGGCGGTGCTCGACCCCGAGCTGCTCGTTGACCTTCCGCCGGCCATGACCGCCTATACGGGCATGGATGCCTTGACCCATGCGGTCGAGGCTTATACGAACCGGTTTGGCTCGGCGGCTTCGCGTCGTTATGCCAAGCAAGCTGTCGACCTCATCTTCAAGCACCTCAAAGCATCCTATGACGATGGGGCGAACCTCGAGCATCGAGAGCAGATGCTGCTGGCGTCGTACTATGCCGGTCTTGCGTTCTCGAATGCGATGGTCGGCTACGTGCATGCGCTCGCGCATGGCATCGGTGTCCGCTACCACGTGCAGCATGGTCTTGCTAATGCAGTACTGCTGCCCATCGTGATGGAGGAATACGGTGCTGACGCGGAGCCTCGGTTGGCAGAACTCGCCGGGGTCGTCGGCATTGTGGACGGGTCAGCACACGATCGCGCACAGCAGTTCATCGCTCGCATCCGCGAGCTTGATGAGCAGCTGGGCATTCCTGCGACGATTCCTGAGATTCGCGCAGCCGACATCCCACAACTGGCTGCGGAGGCCGAGGAAGAGGCCAACCCAGCCTATCCGGTGCCTGTCATTTGGGAGCAGTTCATGTTCGAGATGGTCTTGCTCCGTGCAGCTGGTGCGTTTACGGTCGAATCCGAGCCTGAAGAGCGCAACACGGCTCAAAGCGGCACGGCAGCTCAAACGCGCATCACCGAGCATGGTCCACTGCTTGACGAGACGGGTCAGTTGGTCACGCCGGGTTGGGCAACGTCGCTCATGCTCGATTACGACCGTTCGCGCATCGCGGCATCGAAGCTTCGCATTAAAGAATGGGATTACTACCTGGTCAACGATGACGAGTACGCCCTCGCGTTTACTATTGGCGATTTGGGCTACATCACCATGGTGTCCGCTTCGCTTCTCGATTTCAACAAGGGAACGTACATCACCGAGAGCACATTGGGCATCTTGCCGCTTGGCAAGCTCGGGCTTCCTACAACATCTGCCGAAGGAATTACACGCTTCGAGGACAAACGCGCGAACATGTGCTTCAGCGTCGTTGACGGCATGCGCTTGTTGTCTGTCGAGTTCAACGATTTCAAGGATGGCGAGCCGTTACGTGCCGAAATCGTTCTCAGCGACGAGCCGCGCGATTCCATGGTCATCGCAACGCCATGGGCGGAAGACCCCACCGCGTTCTATTACAACCAAAAGATCGTGGCCATGCGGGCCATGGGTTCGTTCAACGTGGGCAACTTGCATCACACGTTCAACTCTCAGTCTGCGTTCGGCTTGCTCGATTGGGGCCGCGGCGTGTGGACGCGCGACAACACATGGTACTGGGGCGTGGCGCAGGGCATGCAAAACGGGCATCGAGTCGGCTTCAACCTCGGCTACGGTTTCGGTGATACGAGCGCTGCTTCGGAGAACATGTTCTTCCTCGATGGTATTGCTCACAAGCTTGGACGTGTCGATTTCGGCATTTCCATGAAAGATGTGACGGCAAACGAGGTGGGGGAGCGTTTCGACCTCATGAGCCCGTGGCACATGACCGACGACGAAGAACGTCTCGATCTCGTGTTTACGCCGCAGATCGATCGGTTCGACTTCATCGATTTCAAGGCGGTCGTTTCCGATCAGCATCAGGTGTTCGGATTGCTCAACGGCCACGTTGTCCTCGATGACGGCACCGTTTTCGAAATCGAGAACCTACGCGGCTCTGCCGAGGTCATTCACAACATGTACTAGCTGCGAGTTTGTGCAAAGCGAGTTACCAGACAGCTTACCAGATAACCTGTCTGGTAATTCGCGGTTATATGGAGGAAGACATGAGGACATTCATAGCACTGGAGTTGCCCGAACGATTTGCGGGCGAGGTGTCCCAGCTCTCGCGCGTGCTGTCATACGAGATTGAGGGCCGCTACGGAGAGCGCGGCAGCCATAACATCGTGCTTGCGTTCCTCGGCGACATCAACGATGGGCAGCTTGTTCCTGTGATTGCGGCGATGAATGCCGCAGCTGGTTTTGCGCATCCTGTGCCGTTGTCGGCTGACAAATTGGGCAAGTTCGGCAAGAGATCGGACGCAACGCTGTGGCTTGGCATCAAGCGTTCCACTGAACTGGACAAACTGGTCGGTGATCTGTGGGGCTTGCTCGATAAACGCAACATCGACTTCGACCAGCGACCTTTCAAACCGCATGTCACGATCGCGCGTCACGCGAAGATGTTCGATCTGCTTCCGGATGCGCTTCCTTTTCCCGGTGACGATATTGCAAACAAGATCACATTGTTCAAGAGCGAGATGAATCGCAAAGGCGCCATCTACACGCCGCTCTACAGTCTGGAGCTTTCATAGGGTGACGGTTATCAACCAGACAGCTTACCAGGTAACCTGTCTGGTCAACGTTTCGCGGGTCTCACGAGGCATTTCTCGCCGTAGCCGATGAGGTCGGTGCGGCCCGCCTTACGTAATGCCTCACGCACAAGGTCGCGATTGCGCGGATTGCGATATTGGATGAGCGCGCGTTGCATCGCCTTCTCGTGCGGCGACTTGGGAACGTACACCGGCTCCATCGTGCGCGGATCGACGCCGGTGAAGTAGATGCAGGTTGAGATTGTCGAGGGTGTCGGATAGAAATCCTGTACCTGTTCGGGGTTGTACCCGAGGTCGCGGCAGTATTCCGCCAGCTCGACAGCTTCTGTGAGCGTTGAGCCGGGATGGGATGACATGAGGTAGGGAACAAGGTACTGCTTCTTGCCCAGTTTACGGTTGATGCGCTCGTACTCGCGCACGAACTCGTCATAGACGGAGCGGCTCGGTTTCCCCATGATTGAGAGCACCGAATCCGAGATGTGCTCGGGTGCCACTTTCAGCTGACCGCTCACATGGTGTTCGACCAGTTCGCGGATGAACGTGTGGTCGGAATCGAGCATTGCGTAGTCGAAGCGGATGCCGCTTCGCACGAAAACCTTCTTGACTTTGGGCAACGCGCGCAGCTTGCGCAGCAGTGCGAGGTAATCCTCGTGTGTAACGCGCAATTGCTTGCACGGCACAGGTGACAGGCATCGCTTGTTGGTGCACGCGCCATGGGTGAGCTGCTTTTCGCAGGCGGGGATGCGGAAATTGGCGGTTGGCCCGCCGACATCGTGGATGTATCCCTTGAAATCGGGTTCGTCGCACAAGACTTGCGCTTCGGCAAGAATCGATTTGTGGCTCCGTGCTTGAATGATGCGTCCCTGGTGGAAGTTCAGCGCGCAAAACGAGCAGTCGCCGATGCATCCGCGGTTGCTGATCAGGCTGAATTTGACCTCCGAAAATGCGGGAATACCGCCTTGGGCATCATAGCAAGGATGCCATGTGCGCTCGTAGGGGAGCGCGTAGACCGCATCCATCTCCTCAGTGGTCAAAGGCTCGGAAGGTGGGTTCTGCACGACGAAGACGTCATGCGGATACTCCTCGATGAGTGCATGTGCTGAGAACGGATCGAGATTCTCATGCTGTACGGCGAAACTGCGGGCGTAGTTCAGCTTATCGGCTTGCATGCTTTCGAAACTCGGCAACGTGACAGCATCGAATACATGCGCGACATCGCGTGTGCGATAGACCGTTCCAGGAATGAATGTGAGATCCTCGACGGTCAGGCCGGCGGCGAGTGCATCGGCTATGGCGACGATCGATTTCTCGCCCATTCCGTACGAAATGAGGTCTGCGCCCGAATCGATGAGCACCGATCGCTTGAGCTTATCGGACCAGTAGTCGTAATGGGCAAGTCTGCGCAGGCTTGCCTCGATACCACCCAGGATGATGGGCGTTTTCTTGTAGGTGCGGCGTATCAGGTTGCCGTAGACGACACAGGCATGGTCGGGGCGTAGGCCCATTTTGCCGCCTGGTGAATAGGCGTCTGTTTTACGTCGTTTCTTCGCGACGGTGTAGTGGTTGACCATCGAGTCCATGTTTCCCGAAGAAACGAGAAATCCAAGGTGTGGTTCGCCGAACACGTCGATGCTTTTCGGGTCGCGCCAGTCTGGCTGGGCGATGATGCCCACGCGATAGCCGTTTGCTTCGAGCAGGCGTGTGATGATGGCGCTGCCGAACGACGGATGATCGACATATGCATCGCCAACCACGTATACGAAGTCCACGGCGTCCCAGCCGCGGTTGCGCATCTCTCGTCTGTTCATGGGAGGAAAAGCCATACGGTTATTGTAGGGGATATGAGCTTGCGGTATGCGGCATAAAGGTTGTGCAGTGCTGATTCCACCGTCTTTTTCACCACATCCCATCCACCAGCTATCTTTTACACTTCCGAAACGTTCGAGCGCGCAGCCGCTCGTACAATGCTTTCAGTTGTAAGGCGTGAGCATACGGCCACGTCATTCGATTGAAGGAGTTCAGCATGTCCTACGTAGACGACGTCCTTGCCGACGTCAAGAAGAAGAACGCAAACGAGCCCGAGTTCATTCAGGCCGTTACCGAAGTGCTCGAATCGCTGCGCGTGGTCGTCGAGAGCGACCCGATTTACCAGGAGCACGCAATCCTCGAGCGTATCGTCGAGCCTGAGCGTGTGATCATCTTCCGCGTCCCGTGGGTCGATGATGAGGGCAAGGTCCAGGTCAACCGCGGTTACCGCGTTCAGTTCAACAGCGCCATCGGCCCCTACAAGGGCGGTCTGCGCTTCAATCCCACCGTTTACCTGGGCATGCTTAAGTTCCTCGGCTTCGAACAGATCTTCAAGAACAGCCTCACCACGCTGCCCATGGGCGGCGGCAAGGGCGGCTCCGACTTCGACCCCAAGGGCAAGTCCAACATGGAGGTTATGCGCTTCTGCCAGTCCTTCATGACCGAGCTGTACCGCCATATCGGCCCCGACACCGACGTTCCGGCAGGTGACCTGGGCGTTGGCGGTCGTGAAGTCGCTTACATGTACGGCCAGTACAAGCGCTTGAGCAATGAGTGGACCGGCACGATGACGGGCAAGGGCCTGAGCTTTGGTGGCTCGCTCGCTCGCACCGAGGCCACTGGCTATGGTCTGGTTTACTTCGTTAACGAGTACCTGCAGTGGCGTGCCGATTCCTTCGAGGGTAAAACCGTTGTCGTGCATGGTTCTGGCAACGTTGCCATCTATGCTATCCAGAAGGTCGAACAACTTGGTGGCAAGGTTGTTGCCTGCTCTGACACCAAGGGTTGGGTCTACGATGAGGAAGGCATCAGCGTCGAAGCGCTCGAGGCCATTTACAACGCGAAGCGCTCTGGCCACGACAAGGGCGTGAGCTTGGCCATGTACACCGACTACCGTCCGAAGGCCCAGTATCATGCCGAAAACGGTCGCGGTGTTTGGGGCGTTCCGTGCGACATCGCGCTTCCGTGCGCACGTGAGAACACGCTTCTGATTGAGGATGCCGAGAAGCTCGTCGCCAATGGCTGCAAGATCGTGGGCGAGGGCGCGAACATGCCCACCACGCTCGAGGCGACGACCTACCTGCAGGAGCACGGCGTGGCATTCTTCCCCGGCAAGGCGGCAAACGCCGGTGGCGTTGCCGTGTCCGGCCTCGAGATGTCGCAGAATGCCGAGCATCTGTCCTGGACGTTTGAGGAAGTCGACGCAAAACTGCAGGAGATCATGAAGAACATCTACCACTCCTGCGCCATTGCCGCCAAGGAATATGGCATGGAGGGCAATTATGTCGCCGGCGCCAACATCGCAGGCTTCAAGAAGGTTGCCGATGCCATGATCGCTCAGGGCGTTTGCTAATCGCTCTGCCATCATAGGTTGATCGAATGCGCCACTGGTGATCCGGTGGCGCATTTGCTTTGCGAACAAAAGCCGTTGCGACCTGTTCACATCGCAAAATGTCGTCGATTTCGAACGTCGAGATACATTGTGAGTATTGCTGCGGTGCGTTAAAATCGTAAAGGACCTGCTTCGCGAATCAAGGGGACGAAGCTCGTCAATCGCGAAAGGATTTTCGTCATGAACAAGAGAATCGGCATTATTGCAGCGCTCGTGTGTGCATTCATCTTGTGCTTCTCGCTCGTCGGTTGCGGCGGCGGTGCTGACAAGACCAAATTCATCGGTTCGTGGACACTCGAGTCGGGTAGCGACGAAAACCTCAATGCCGATGCGATCGCGAAGATGAAGTCGCTGGGTTACGAAGTCACCCTTACTCTCAACGAAGACGAGACGGGCACCATCGACCTGTTCGGCGAGAAGATGGATGTCGAATGGAAAGCCACGTCGGGTACCGAAGGCGAAGTGACGATGGAGGGAACCGACAAAGCGAAACTCGCAGTTGATGGTGAGAAGTTGGTGATGTCAGACGACTCCTCGTCGATGACGTTTGCCAAGAAAGCGTAAAAGCGGGTAACCGCTCGAGGACAAACGCAGGGGCCGCGATTTGAACTGCGTCCCAAATCTTGGACGGCCAAATTAAGACTAAGCCGCTAAGGACTGGCTCCGGAACTCCTCCGGGGTCAGTCCTTTAAGTTTAACCTGACGCCTCTTCGTGTTCCAGTGGACGATGTAGGCGTCGAGATCCCTCTTGAAGTCCTCGAAGCACAGCCATCTCCTCCCGCGGAAGAATTCGTCTTTGATGTGGCCGAACACCTGCTCGGTCGCCCCGTTGTCTATGCAGTTTCCCTTTCTCGACATGCTCTGCACTATCCCGGCATTCCTCAGGCGGCCGCACCACGCCATATGC
>JAZLCO010000081.1:0-8729 GCA_045614225.1 Eggerthellaceae bacterium
TGTCGACCGGCTCGAGCGATGCCTCACGGGCCTCGACGGGGTTGATGACGTAGCGCTTGATGGCCTCGATGTCGTCAGCGGTCAAATCACCGCGCAGGATGTACACCTTCGCGTTGCGCACATCGGGACGCTCGCCCTGGCTGATGAGCTGGATGCACTGGCTGGCCGAGTCGGCGCGTTGGTCGAACTGGCCGGGCAGCGCCTCGACGGCGAACGTCGTCGCGCCGTCTTCTGACGGAAGCTCGTAGGCCACGTCATCCGATTGCGGCTCGCTGAAAACGGTGGGCACGCACTGGTCAAACAGCTCGTCGGAGATGCCCTCGACGTCGTAGCGGTTGAGCAACCGCAGCGATTCCAGCCGTTCAATCCCGAGGATTTCCCTCAGTTCGTGCAAGAGCGCTTTCGCCTCGACATCGAACCCTGGTTTCTTCTCGACGTATACGCGCTGGACCATGACGCCACCTTACCTCTCGTAGTTGCGATGCGTACATTATAGAGGTTGCAGGGTGGCTTTCGCTAAAAGGGAGTGCGCGAAAAGGGACAGTCCCTATTTCGCACAAAACTGCGACGGCTGCTTCACCGACAACAAAAATGCGCCGAAAGGGACGGCCCCTTTCGGCGCATTCGCAGGTGCGAGAATTCGCAGCTTCGGTCGTTAGCGTGTCTGCTCGACGAACTTGTTGTTGACGAACTTCTCGAACACCAGGTCGGTCTTGTGCTCGTTACCCAGCACGTCGGTCACGTCGTAGCGGAACGCGAACGTGCCATCGCCGAGGCCTTCGTAGGTGATTGTGGGATCTTCATGCCAGGTCATCGTTCCGAGCGGAATGACATCCTGAGCGCCCGTCGATACGTTGGCGGCGGGGAAGAGGAACTCGATCTGGTCGCCCTCTTGGAGCAAGTTGCCCGTGCGGCCGGCCATGCCGGTATCGGCGTTGTTCTCATCCCACAAGCACACGACGCCGTACTCGTTGGTCGAATAGTCGTACTCGACGACCATTCCCGTGCGCTCGCCGTTGAGGTTGATGGGGATGTAATACAGGTTGTAGCCGTCGCCCTGCTCGGACAGCGTTGCGCTCACGTAGTTCCCATCGATGGTCAGCCAGTCGCACTGGAAGTTATCGGTGAACTCGCCGGTCTCGTACGAGCCGGTCATGTCGTTGTCGGAGCCTAGGTAGCACAGGATGTCGAACTGGTCGATGTACACGTACATCTCGAACGAGACCTGCGCGACTTGGTCGAGCCCCTGCGTGATCTGCAGCTGCACGTGACCGTCCGACCTGACGTTCTGCGTGAAGTCGATGCCGATCTTGTTCTCGTTGACTGGTTCGCCATGCAGCGACACGTAGTTGTCGAAGGTCGTCCAGTCGTACTTGTCGTAGACGCCGTACATGACGCCCAAGAACTGCAGGTACGGCGTATTGCTCGTGATCTCGGCATACTTGTAGAAGTCGTTCTTGTCGGTGATCTGCAGCGGGTAGTAGACCGACAGGCCCGATGCCTTGCTGCGGTTGCGGCCGTGGGCTTCGAACACGATCGCGTTGTCGATTGCCTTGGTGACCGCGTCAGCGTCAGAGCCGATGACGTCGCGCGTCCTGCTCATGAGGTCGCCGAGGTCGACCATGTTCATGGAGTACATGCCCTGGTTGCCGTAGCTCTCTGCCTTGCCAGCGCCCTGATAGAGCTTGCGCAGACTCGACGAATCGACCGTAGCGAGCGCGATGTCGTCGGAAGCGTTCTGGAACGCCGTCGAGACGGCCTTGATCTTCGAGAGGTCGATCGTCGACAGCGTGGCCGTGCTGGCAGCGCCCACGTTCGCGCACTTGTTGTAGTACGTCTCGCAGATGACGGTGCCCAGGTCGGCACCCGACGTGCCGGGATGGCTCGCCAGCCAGGTCGGCCATTGCGTGTAATCCCAGCCCGTGCCCGGCTCGGACTCTTCGGAGGCGACCATGTAGCTTGCATACGGCGAGAGGATTTCGGCGGTTTCAAGCGTGGCCATCAGGCACGTGTCGAAGCCGATGACATCGAACTTCGTGCCGCACGATTGCATCGCGTCGCGCATCTCGGTCAGCGTGAGCGAGTCGGCCTCGCCGGAGCGTGTGTACGGATACAGGTCGTCGAGGCACACGCCCGTGATCGAGCCTCCACCGTGGTCCCAGATGACCAGCATGTAATGATCGGCGGGGTACTTCTTCACGCCCCAGTTGAGGAAGTCGGCGAGCGTCGAGGAGACGGCCATCGAGGCGGACGGCACCTGTTCGACCTGCGTCATGTAGCCGTCTTTCATCACATAGCGCTCGAGGTAGCGGGCGCTCACCGTGTCGTTTTGCCACTTCTTGGCGCCGCCGGTCTCGATGACGTAGTTGACGTTGTTGCCCAGTTTGGCCTGCGTGAGCTCGACGAGGTTGCCAGTGGCCAGGCCACCGCCCATGCGGGTCGAGGTGCTCTCGAGATCAGAGCCGCACACGTACATGAGCACGGTCCAGGTGTCGTTGGCGTTTCCGTTGCCAAGGTCGGAGCTGATGGTGTAGGTGCCGTTCGTGCTGGCCGCGCCCGGCGTGTTGCCACCGGTCGTTCCGCCGCCGAAGATGCTCGATCCGCCTGTGCCGCCCGAGCCGGGGTTCAACATGCAGCTTCCACCGAAGCCGCGGATGATCAGGATGAAGATGACGCCGATGATGAGGGGCATCAAGCATCCCCGCTGCGAGCCGCCTGTGTTGCCGGCACCGCCGATGCCCGTGCCGCCCGTTCCTGCGCCTGGAAGAGTCTGGCTCGGTTGGCCGGGCTGGCTGGTGTGGCTTGAGCTGGCGTTCGAGCTCGAACCCGCCTGGCTTGAGCCTGCCCATTGCGATTGCGGCTGGCTGCTTTGCGAGCTCTGCTGCGATTGATGTTCGATGACCGATTGCAGCTGCTCGGAGAGCGATTGCTGCGGCTTGGACGAGCCGCCCTGCGGAGTGGCGTGAGGGCGGCCGCTCGTGTTTGCGCGACCAGACGAGCTTGAGCTTGAAGCAGGATTCGTGCGATTGTGCTTGTCCGATGCGCCCTGTTGCGTCGGTTTCTCGCGATGATGGTCGGACCCGGTAGCCATGGAGCGCCCCTTCCGTTGAGTAAGCATTTCGGGGCTCGTGCGGTTGCCTGGTCATCCCAGGAGCCGTCGAGGCCCCTCTCGTTGAATTGTATCAACAATGCTTGTGCTCAACGAATTGGAGCAAGGATAAAAAGCGGGGAATTTTGCCGTTTTTGCAATGCCCAGCGGCTCTTGCAAGTGTGTCAGCTTTTACAGGCGTAGCGGTTCTTACAAGTGTGGCAACTCTTACAGGCGTGGCAGCTCTTACAAGTTGTGGAACCAGTCGATGATCGCCTGCTTGGTCGCTTCGACTTCCTGCTCTTCGTCGGTCGTGCCCAGGGCAGCGTTTCCGTTCTCTCCGAACGTCGTTGTGATGCCGAACATCTCGTCGAATGCCGAACGGTCGATGTCGGCAGCTTCGATGGCGTTGGCTTCGGTCGTTGACACGGAGGTCGAGAAGACGTCGTTCACATAGACCATGATGTCCGAGGCGCCTTCGACGAGCACGTTGCCGTCGGCATCGGCGACTTTTACAGCCTTGCCCTGCTTGTCGACGAGTTTGCCTCCTTTTGCGAGGTTCAGGTTCGAGACAGTCGAGTCGTCGGTCACGATCCATTCCGACGTGGAGTCGATGTAGACGTTCAGATGTTCCGCGTTCGTCGAAGCTTTTGCGTTGTCGACGATGTCCGAGGCACCCTCCCACGTGCTGCCGTCGAGTAGGAAGAAATCAACCGTGCTGATGGTGTCGACCTCGACGTTACCTTCCAGGTCCTGGTTGATGCCGGTGAACGTGGCAATTGCTCCGTTGCTGCCCGCAGTTCCCCAGTTGTTCGCGTCGTTGCCGGCAGCGGTGATCAGATTGGCCGCATCGGAATCGAAGTCGAGCTCTGTGTTCGACAGCACGACTTTTGCCGACGTGTTCGTCAGGTAGAACATTGCGCCAGATTCGATGGCGCTCGAAAGCTTCGAGTTGGTTGCCTGGAACAGTGCCGTTTCGCCTGTCTTGGCCTCGGCATCACCCGACGTCGATTGGTAGATGAGGACGCCGTTGGCAACTGGATCGCTTCCGGTTTTTCCCTTGTTCGTCGAGGTCAGTTTCGAATCCGAAATCAGGACGGTGTTCAAGCCCTCCATGCCGACGAGCTGCGAGCCTGCAGCTGTGCCGGTGACGTTGTCGACCTCGATGTCGCCCGTCGAATAGAGGATCGGCGAGCCTGAACCGGCGGTATTCAGCGTCGAGTTGGTGACGGAGATGTTTCCGCCGCCGCGGTCGGTTGCGACGGTAGCGCAATGGTCGCCTTGGGTGGAAACCGTCAACCCGTTTGCGACGATGGTGCCACCGTAGGTTGCGTCGAGGCCGCGCGCACTGTTGGCGGTGGTTTCGATAATGGTGTTGTTGGCGAAGATCGTGGCCTTGTCGGTTGCAAACAGACCGTTCGATCCCTCGGACGATGCCGTGAGCGCCGAGTCGCGCACGATTGCCTGCGACGCCTCGTTAACGGCGAGCACGATGGCATTCGCACCGTAGAAGTTGCAGCGGTCGGGATCAGTGTCGTCGCCCGATTTCACGAGCGTTGCGTTTGCGAGGTCGAGCTTGCCCCCGTTGGTCACCAGCCCGGCGTTCTGTCCAGACTCTGTTGCCTCGATCGTTTCCTCATAGATTGCGATGTCTTCGCCATCGGCTGTCGCTGCGGCGGTGTAGGTGCCCGAGTAGTTGTACGTCATCGTGTCCGGGCCGCCGGGGGCGCCAGACATGCTCGGGGGCGCGCCTGCGCTCGAGCCGCTTGGCATGGCGGGCGGTGCGCCTGCACTCGAGCCGCTCGGCATGTCGGGTGGAGCAGCCAGGCTGAGGCCGCTCGGGATGCCGAGCGTGAGTGCAAGTGCTGCTGCAATTGCGATTGTCTTGAACCGGTAGCGTTTTGTTCCGTGCATGTTACGACCTGGCATGGGTTCGCCAGAGTGATGAAGTATTGTCCTGTGTATGTTACGACCTGGCATGGGTTTGCCGAGGTCGTCGTAGTTGTAGTCGTGTTTTTGGCTGGTCATCATGTTCGTGCCTCTAGTCTGTTGTCATCTGCGTTTGGCTTTTCGATTCCATGATAGGCGCCGTCCCTTAAACCAGGCTGAATGCCTATGCCTGTTCGGGTTGCGCTTTCTACGATTGTGCCACGTAGTTGACCAAAGTTGTCGACTCGTTTACGGGACGGATAACGATTGTCACAAGGTAGCCACATTCAGTTCTCGGCGCGCTATTATATGCGCATACGGACACGTCGGCGCCATCGTCGGCGACAACCTCCGTGCAGAAGGCATCCGTCATTCCGAAGGAGGAATCATGGCAGAGCAATTCGACGAGTTGGCCAACGAAGAGGCGAAGGTCGAAGAGAAGGTACAGGAAGCTGTCGAAACTGTAGAGGAAAAGGCTCAGGAAGCCGTCGAGGCTGCTGAGGAAGCAACCCAGGGAGCTGTAGACGCTGTTCAGGGCGCCGCTCAAGAGACCGCCGATGCTGCCGCGGATGTCGCAGCTGAGGCGGAGGCGAAGGCGAACGACGCTGTCGCCCAGGTGCAGGCGGCGATTGGAGATGTCATCAACACAGTCACGGAGAAGGCAGGTGCAGCGGCGAAGGAAGCCCAGCCTGCTATCGAAAACGTCATTGGCTCTGTGAAGGACAAGACCTCCGAAGCATACGATGCAGCCAAGCCTACAGTTGAAGGTGCCGTCGAGACCGTCAAGACCAACATGGCTGGCGCATACGAAGCAGCCAGACCCGCTGTTGAGGAGGCCATCGGCACGATCAAGGACAAGACGACCGAGGCGTACAACGCAGCTGCTCCCGCAATCGCCGAAGCTGCTGCCACGATCCAGCAGAAGGCTGGCGAGGCGTACGAGGCTGCGAAGCCCACGATCGACAGCGCGACCGAGAAGATCAATGCTGCTGTTGCCGAAGCGAAGCCGAAGGTTGAAAGCGCGCTGGGCTCGGTCAAGAACAAGATGGAAGAGCTGACCGGCCGCGACCTCGACGGTGACGGCAAGATCGGCGAGGCTGAGATTTCCGATGTTGCAGCACCCGAAGAGGCGCCTGCTGAAGCTGCGGCTGAAGCTGAGGAGGCTCCAGCGGCTGCCGAAGAAGCTGCAGCTCCGGCGGAAGCCCCGGCAGAAGAGGCTGCTGAATAAGGATGGCCTCCCTTTTCGACGAACTGAGAGTCGATTCGATGACGGCGCGCAACCGTGTGGTGCGCGCCGCCACCGCTGAGTCGCTTGCGACGAGCGAAGGCGCTCCGAGCGAGCGGCTCGTTTCTTTGTACCAACAGCTCGCTGCTGGTGGCGTTGGCACGATTATCACGGGGTATGCGTACATTTCCGCTGATGGAAAGCCATCCGAGCATGCGCTCTCGTTGTGCGACGACCGTCTCGAGCCTGAATACCGTTCGCTGGTCGATGCCGCCCATGACGGAGGTGCGCGCATCGTCGCCCAGCTCGTGTACGGTGGTTCGAAAAGCAAGCTTGCCGCCGACGATCCGCGGCGTGTGGTGGTGCCGGAATCCGGGAATAAAGGTTTGGATTCAGCATCGATTGAGAATACGGTTGATGTCGAACTCTCGGCTGGGCTCCAAGATTCTGCGGTCGCTATTGGATCTTCAATAGGAGCTCAAGATGCTGCTCCCAACGTGCGCATCTTTGGGCCATCTGCGGTCCCAAATCCTGCAACGGGGCTTGTGCCTCGCGAAGCGTCATCTGCCGATCTTGCTCGCATCGCGTCGCAGTTCGCCGATGCGGCAGCTCGCGCGAAGCGTTGGGGCTTCGATGGCGTCGAGGTTCATGTTGCCCATGGGTATTTGCTTGGTCAGTTCTTGAGTCCTTTTTTCAACAGGCGAAACGATGAGTACGGTGGCTCCATTGAGAACCGCGCGCGCTTAGCGCGTGAATGCATTGCGGCTGCCCGAGAGGCGGTCGGCGCCGGTTTTCCCATCTTCGCGAAGCTGAACAGCTCGGATAAGCGCAATGGCAGCATGGGGCTTGCCGAAGAGGATAGCCTTGTCGCCGCAGGCATGCTCATCGATGCGGGTGCAAGTGCGATCGAAGTTAGCGGCGATTGGCATGCATTCAATGCCGGAGACGCGTTCGATGGCCCGTTCTTCGGGAGCTACGGCGCACGTTTGGCACGCATGATCGATGCGCCCGTCATCGTTACCGGCGGATGGCGCGATCCTCGCAAGGCAGAGCGTTACCTTGCCGAGACGAGCGTTGCTGCAATCGGGATGAGCCGCCCGCTCATCTGCGAGCCGGATCTTCCTTCGAAGTGGGAATCTGGGGCGCTTTACCCATCCCGCTGCACGTCGTGCAACCACTGCGCGAAAAGCCCCGGCATCCCGTGCGTTTTCAATAAGGAATAAGCGCGGCTTTGCTTGTGGGCGGTAGCGTGCCGATTATTGGTGCCACGAACCCGCTCGAGAGGCTTGGGCTCATGCATTTGCACGGTTTCAAAGTAAAAATGCCAAAAAATCAAGGATATCTGAGGATTTGGGGTCATTTTTCACACCCCGAGAAATACTTGACCCGCAAATGTCCAGTTCAGAGAGTGCGAAAAAAATCGGCAACAATTGTCACCCCGAAAAATCCTCAGACATCCTCGATTTTTTGGCAGAATTACTTTAAAACTGTGCAAGCGTTTCGTCCGAAGGCTTGAAACAGGGTCAACTCGCCAAGCGCGACCAAAGAAACGAAGGACACGATGAACAAATCACTGCGCGCAGACGCCGACCGCATCGTGAAAGAGGCCATTGCGGCCGTTTTGCCCGACGCTGCTGTTCAGCGCGCGTTGGAGGGGCGCGTCTTTCCAGGGCGGGTTTTGCTGGTCGCGGCGGGCAAAGCTGCTTGGCAGATGGCTGCTGCAGCGGTTGCGTGCTTGGGCGAGCAAATCGAGCAAGGTGTCGTTGTCACCAAGTACGGGCATGTCATGGGACCGATCGAACGGTGCGTATGCTACGAGGCGGGCCATCCAGTGCCTGACGAGAACTCCTTCATCGGAACACGGGCCGCACTGGACTTGGTGCAAGAGCTGAACGCGACCGACACGGTGCTCTTCCTGCTCAGCGGCGGTGGAAGCGCGTTGTTCGAAGATCCGCTAGTGCCAGCGGACGAGTTGCAGGACGTCACGCGCCAGCTGCTCGCATGCGGGGCGAATATCGTCGAGATGAACATCATCAGAAAGCGCTTGAGCAGGGTGAAGGGTGGACGTTTCGCCGAGCATTGCGCTCCCGCAAAGGTGCTCACGGTGGTGCTGAGCGACGTGTTGGGCGATCCACTGGATATGATTGCGTCAGGACCAGCGTATCCCGACAGCTCAACGGCAACAGACGCGATGCTTATTGCCTCGAAGTACAAGCTTCGTCTGTCGCAGCAGGCGCGTCGACTTTTCGAAAAGGGGACTCCGAAGAAGCTCGACAATGTCGAGACGATCGTGACGGGCAGCGTGCGCGAGTTGTGCGCTGCTGCGGCGCAGGCTTGCCGCGCGCTCGGTTACGAACCGACGGTGTTGACCGATCGGCTGAACTGCGAAGCCAAGGAAGCTGGTCGCTATTTGGCCAACGTGTTGAAGGATCATGCGTGTGAGGCGGATGGTGCCAGCGCGGCGCAGCGGAAAGCGTTCATTGAGCA
>JAZLCO010000082.1:0-29159 GCA_045614225.1 Eggerthellaceae bacterium
TCCAACCCGGTGTATTACGTGCAATACGCTCATGCACGCATCTGCTCGATTCTCCGCAAGGCGGCTGGAGATGATTCCGAGAGTGCTGATGAGCTTGCAGAACGCATTGTGCCTGCAGACGTCAACCTGTCGCTTCTGACACACGATTCCGAACTTGCGCTCATGCGCAAGATGGATGATTTCGGCGAGGTTGTCGCCCTGGCTGCGCGCGACCGTGCTCCGTTCAGGCTGACCCATTACGCTCAGGAGTTCGCAAGCCTGTTCCACCAGTTCTATACGAACTGCCACATCATTGGCGAGGACGATGCAGTACGAGACGCACGCTTGGCGCTTGCTGATGCATCCCGCATTGTGCTTGCCCTGGCGTTGAGCTTGTTGGGCGTATCCGCTCCTGAGAGGATGTAGTAGCTCAAGAAAAGAAGCAAAAGAATGGGCCACCGGAATAAACGGTGGCCCTTTGTCATGCTATGGCGAGAGGCGCTATGCCATGGGCGTGTTGTTCTTGCCCATGACGAAGTCGCGACCCTTCTTGATCCACGTGCGATATTCCGCCGTGGCTGTGAACACTGCATCAGACGACGAGTTCAGCGCGGTCTCGCAGGAGTCCTGAATCACACCGATGATGAAGCCGATGGCAACGACCTGCATGGCCACGTCGTTGGGGATGCCGAACAGCGAGCAAGCCAACGGGATGAGCAGGAGGGAGCCGCCCGGCACGCCGGAAGCGCCGCATGCTGAGACAGCAGCCAGCGCCGAGAGGATGACGGCGGTCGGGATGTCGACTGTGAGGCCTACCGTGTTTGCAGCCTGCATGGCCATGACGGTAATCGTAACGGCGGCTCCAGCCATGTTGATGGTTGCTCCGAGCGGAATAGAAACCGAGTAAAGGTTTTTATCGAGGCCAAGATCCTCGCACAGCTCCATGTTGACCGGGATGTTAGCCGCAGAGCTGCGGGTGAAGAATGCGGTGATACCCGAATCGCGCAGGCAGCGAAGAACGAGCGGATAGGGATTCTTGCGGGTAAGGATGAAGACCAGAATCGGGTTTGCGACAAGAGCGATGAAGAACATGCACACGACGAGCAGAAGAATCAGCTGGCCGTACTCGATGAAGATCTCCATGCCGTTGGTGGCGACTGCGTCATAGACCAAGCCGAGGATGCCGAACGGAGCCAGGCTGATGATCCAGCGGACGATCGTCGCGATGGCATCGGAGACATTCGCAAAGACGTTCTTCGTGGTGTCGCTGGCAGCACGCAGGGCAACGCCCAACATGGCGGCCCAGACGAGGATGCCGATGTAGTTGGCGTTCACGATAGCGGCAACTGGGTTAGCGACGATGTTCATGAGCAGCGTGTTCAGGACCTCGCCGATGCCTGAAGGCGAAGACTGCGTGATGTCGTCGGCGGCTGCAAGCGTCAGCTCCATGGGGAAGAGGTAGCTGCCGATGACGGCGACGAGCGCTGCAACGAACGTTGATACGATGTAGAGGATGATGATGGTCTTCATCGAGCCAGGCGCTTCGGCGTTGCACAGCGCGCTGATGATGAGGAAGAAGACCAGAATAGGGGCGACAGCCTTCAAAGCGTTAACGAACAGGGTGCCCAAAAGCGTGATGACGGCCGGTACGAGCGAACCATCGCTCGGAATGAACAGCGCGAGTATGGCGCCGATTGCAAGTCCTATTACGATACGAAGCACGAGGCTTACGCTGTTGTATTTTTCGATTATGCCTTTCACGAAGTATCCCTTCCTCGGTTGCAATACAAAGAACAATGATAGCAGTTTGAAGTCAGAGTGCAGGATTTTCTTAGACCACAATGGGAATCGTCGAGATGCCAAGAGCTGAAAAGCAGACGGGTTTTAGTCATATATTAAAATGCATAACAATGGGCGAAGATGATTCAGTGGGAACGAATGGATCGTGATGGCTAAGAAGAAGAAAAGAATACTTCGCTGGAAGGGCACCCTTTCAAATCAGAGCCGCGAGATTCGCTCTATCGTAGCTGGGTTCCTAGTGATTGCAGTTGTTTCGCTGACGTTTGCGCAACTGGGTTTCCTGGATATCAGCGCGATAGGAGAGCAAGCGTATGCAATCGTATTGCTTCTTCCTGTTGCGCTTGCTGCCATTCTGCTTGGTGTGTTCTGGGGAACTGCTATGGGTCTTATAGCAGGTATCGTCCTTTACTACCATTCGATGCTTCTGCCCCTCGATTACTACGAATTGACGTTTGTTACGCCGTTGACGTCGATCGTCATGTTCACTGTTGGTGGATTCATATTGGGGCTCCTTTTTGCATTCGCTCTGCGCAATGATCCAGGGCCTGTTAAAACCGTTATATACATTTGCATTGTGTGCGTAATCGTGTCGTTTGCTTACAGCATTGGTTTTGTAGTCAATGCCATGGGAGCAGTTTTGGCCGACCTAGCTGCGAATGATGCAGCTGGCGCTCAAGATGTAACCCTCAGCGATGGTCAAACAGCCCAAATTGCACAGGCAGTTACGCGACTCGGAGATTTCAGCGTACAAGCGTGGGTCGATGCTCTATTTATGATCATCGTGTGCATGTTCGGTCATTTCGGAATGCGAAAAATCGAATCATTGAGCGCAGATCGTGGTTTGAAGTCCGTGTTCGTCTTCTGGTTGATCGTGGTCATGGTTGTCGTGTTCATGATCACTGCCGCATTGTGCTTTGTTGCCATTTCGATTGGGGAACGTCATTCGGCTGACGAAAAACTGAGAGGAGACGTTGATTACCTCTGCCTTCAACTCGATGAAGCCATGTATCAGGGTGATACGCTCGTAGATTATTTGAATAATAATGGCGTCGATATACTGAACTTATCTGATGATCAGTATGACACGCTTAATAGAATCGTGTCGATTGATGGGATGTTGAACGGATACGATGCCGAGGACGATGGAATCATCGTCATATCATCCTATGAATTGGATGACGATGATTCGCAATTCGTCGTGTTGTCTGATCACGAGCGATTTGCAGAAGGATACCCTTTAACCGATTACTTCGACGACGAAATCATGGAAAAGATGCAGCGCAGCATTGACGACAACGAAGTCGAGCGCATCGTGTACGACGAGCATCTGATAACGTTTGATTCGTATACCGACAGCAATGGGAATCCCGTAAAATCATATCTTGCATATCTTTATGCGAAAACAATTGACACCTACACGGTGATTGCAATTCTGCCTGCGAGCAAGGTTTTCGAGAGTCGAACTTCGGTGATGATGTGGTCGACGCTCTCGTTCTTCATCGTTTTAGTTGTCGTTGCATTGCTCATATCGACGTTGCTCAGGAGGGTCGTGCTCCAACGCATTGACGAGACGAACACTTCTCTTTCGCGTATCACCAGCGGTGATCTCGATGAGGTGGTCAATGTGCGCGGGACACGTGAATTCGAGTCCCTGTCGAATGGCATCAATGAAACGGTTCAAGCACTCAAAGGTTGGATATCTGAGGCTGAGTCCCGCATGGATGCCGAGTTGGCGACAGCGAAGGAAATTCAGGCATCTGCGCTACCACGGATATTCCCGCCGTATCCCGATATCTTGAAGTTCGATGTGTATGCGATCATGAACCCAGCGCGTGAAGTTGGCGGGGATTTCTATGACTTCTTCCTCGTGGGCGATAATTGCGATGGCGAACATGGCAAGCTGGGTTTCGTGGTTGCCGACGTAAGCGGCAAAGGTGTTCCTGCAGCGCTCTTCATGATGAAGGCGAAAACCCAAATCCGCGATTACGTCGAAAGTGGCATGGAGCTCGGCGAAGCGGTCGAAAACGCAAATCGACAGCTCTGCGATGGCAACGATGCCGGTATGTTCGTGACAGCGTTCGTTGGAGTATTTGATTACGAAATCGGACATGTCGACTTCGTCAATGCGGGTCACAATCCTCCATTGCTCTGGCAAAAAACGGATTGGCGATGGCTGACCGAGAAGTCAGGCCTGCCGTTAGGCCTCTTCGAGGGCTTTTCCTATCAGGCCTATTCGGTTGATTGCGGAATCGGTGACCAGTTCTTGGTCTATACCGACGGTGTTACAGAGGCCATGGACGCCGACGGCGTGCTTTACGGGGAGGAGCAATTGATCAAGCTGGCAAGAGCGAATTACCCGTTGCATCCTCGCGAGCTTATAGAATGCGTGCGTCGTGATGTCGCACGGCATTCAGTAGATGCGATTCAATCGGATGACATCACGATCTTTGCCCTTGAAGTTGGTGTTCCACCAGAGATAACGGCATCTCTCAATGTTCCTGCAGATGTGAACGCGCTTCCGCGGGTCAACGAGTTTATTCACACCGAGCTCGACCGTAGATTGTGTCCGCTGCGTGTCCAGCATCAACTCGATATTGCTGTCGAGGAACTGTTTGTCAATGTCGCCCATTACGCATATCCCGAGGCGACTCCCGACAATCCGGGAATGGTATACGTGAGTTATACCTACAGCGCCGATCCACCATCGATCACGGTGGACATAATTGATGAGGGCATTCCATACGATCCGCTTGCCAAGCCTGATGCGGTCACTCCGGATGATATTGCTGAAGTACCGATTGGCGGATTGGGAATACTTATGGCCAAACGCAGCGTAGATGAAATAAGATATGAAAGAATCGACGAAAGCAATGTCGTGACAATAGTCAAGAAGTGGTAAAGTCCGTCGTATACGGAGCAGGGTATATACACAAGGTGACATGCACCTCGTGAGAAAAGGATGAACGCAATGGAAATCGTGGTCATGCAAGAAGGCACTCCGTACGTTTTTGCTTTGCAGGGAAGGCTCGACACGAATACGTCGCCGCAGCTCGAAGAGTTCGCAAGTGGGCTCAACGAGAAGGGTGTCCAGGACATCGTCGTCGACATGGCGGGTTGCGATTTTGTGTCATCCGCCGGCTTGCGCGTAATCGTTGCCATGCAGAAGCGCGCCGCTGTCAGCGGTTCGCTTGTGTTCCGCAACGTGCAGCCTGATGTAAACGACGTGTTCGAGATGACGGGCTTCGACAAGATCCTGACCTTCGAATAGGCATGGGCAGACATATGACGCGCGAGATGCCCGAAACGCTCGAGACGCCTGATGTTGACGATCTCGAGGTCAAACTCAAAGCTCTCGAAGATGCGGAAAACGCTATCAACCGTGCGTATACGACCGGTAGAGTCGAGCGCGCGAAGATAACGCAGGCCGCCCAACTCGATGCAGCCGAGGCGGTTGCCATGGTGGGCATTGCCATGGAAGCTGATGTCGAAGCTGACGAGGCGATGCGCATCAGCGTAATTGCCGAGAGAAGCGGTGACCGCGAGAAGGCAAAGGCCGCACGTAAGAGGGAGCGCGCGGCCCGCAAGAAGGCGAAAGCCGAACATAATGCTGCCACGAAGTCAGCGAAGCAGGCGTATGATGCCATCAAGTTCAGCGCCCCGAACAAGATGGGTTTCATGCGCGTTGTGCAGTTAGCGTTTGCTTTGCATATCGGCACTGTGCTTGTTTGGCTTGTGCTCACCTCGCGCGACGCCATGGTGTACAACGTCACCACCATGATGGACTGGGTAATGATTATCCTCGAAGGCGTTGCTTTCTGGATGTTCATCAACCGTTACAAGGTTGCCCGCCCATTTGTCATCGCAATGGCGGCTATCGGGCTTATCGTGCCTGCAATAGTCGACATCAGCATGGGGAGCTTCAACCCGTTCGCTCTTGCCGTCAACGGTGCGTTCTACATATTCCTCGTCTTCTATTTCATCTTCTCGAAGCGCGTGAAGGCCACGCTCGTCAACGATTTCTCGAAACACGATGGCGATTACGAGAAGGATGATTTCGTCATCGACCGCCATGGGTGGCCGTTCTATCGCAACCTCATCATGTATTTCATCTTGTTCTCGGTTATCGGGCACTGGATGGAAATGGGCATGTGCCAGTTCATCATCATGGGGCTCGTGCAAGGTGAATACGATGCGTCCAACACCCTTTTGTGGCGCGACTGGTTGTATCCATTCCCCATGGAGGGTGCGGCAGTCGTCATCATCGCCTTGGTGTTGTATCCCTTCTTCTTGTGGCTGAAGAAGAAGTTCGCCGGAAAAAAGCGTTGGCTTGCCTATGTGATTAGCTTCTTCGCGGGCGCGCTGCTGTGCACGCTCATCGAGTTCTCGATGGGCCTCGTCGTCAATGCCGACCTGCAGCTGTGGGACTACCGAGATAATTTCTGCAACATCATGGGACAAGTATGTCTGCAGAACACCACTGCGTTCGGTGTGGTGGCGGCTATCATCACATGGTGGGTGTACCCGTTGATGGAACGCTGGATTGCCCGGGTGCCACGGGACATCATGAATATCGTATTCGTCGTCGTTGCCATTTTCGGTGCGATCATCTGGTCGCTGTACATCATCAACCCGCCTGGCGTCGATGAGCAGAACAAGCATCCTGAAATGGCCGAAGAGATACAGAAACAGGAAGAACAGGCGAAGATTACCGCAGAGCGGGATGATGTGAGCGATGCCATCGAAGCATATTCGAAAGTGAACGACTCTATGCGTGAACTGGTGAATTCATCGACGGTGCTTTCAGACGATGAGAAGCAGAAGATGCTTGCCGATATAGATGCAATCGACAAGAATATCGACGACATGAAGATCCAAATGACTGAAGCACCTGCCGAAACTTCATCTGATGCAGCCGCTTGATACAGGTAGCAATAGCAATATGCCGTTAGGCCCGATAGTTCGCGTGATCGAGGTCTATTTCGTGCTGGCCATGCTCACCGTGCTTGGCTGGGCGTTGCTCATGCCCGCGGCGAGCTTCGAGTACGATATCACCCTGATTCGCGTCATGGTGTTGATGACCGCCGCGGCACGCTCAGTGTGGCTTATTGAGAAACGCTCTGATGTAACACGGGTGTTCATCGTTGTCTCGATGGCGGTGGTCATCGTGCTCTCCGTGCTCGACATGGTGTTTGGCGGAGAGTACGACCGAATTGCCTCGGTCGTCAGCTGGCCAGTTCTCATAGCTGGGGGAATTGCCTACTTTGGCGGCTCGTTGTTCATCATCGGATACTTTGCATTCTCGCCTCACGCGAAGCAGGTGTTCGTTGTTCCATCGGAAAGCTCGGCAAAGCCGACGAGCGATGCAGATGAGAACATATACGAAAAGCCATTCACATGGCCGTGGATGAGAAACCTCGTGTTGTATTACTGCGTGTTCTCGATTGTGGGCCATTGGGCCGAGATAGGTTTCTGTTGGCTCATCGTGCTGGGCGTCGTGATGGGCGACTACGATTTCACGCATGCTCAATTGTGGGATTGGTGGTTGTGCCCCTATCCAGCTGAGGGAATTGCGGTAGTCCTCATCGCGTTGCTTCTGTTTCCGTTCAAGGAATGGGTGCTCAAGAAGACGGGTGGGCGCATTTGGCTTACGCTCATCATCAGCTTCCTCGTCAACATGTTGGTATGCGCGACAATCGACTTCACAACTGGAATAACGGCGAATGCTAATTTCGAGCTTTGGGATTACCGCGAGTTGCCGTTCAATTTCATGGGACAAATCGTTTTGCAAAACACGCTCGTCTATTCGACCGCTGCGACGTTCATCGTATGGGTGATATACCCGCTCATGGCAAAATGGCTTCACCGAATGCCGCCGCGTTTTGCCAATGGACTGTTCGTTGGTTTCGTAGCTTTTTACGTATTCCTCGAGGTCATGTATTACGTGCATATAGGGCCGAACGGTTTGGTGTTCGGCTGACGTGCGGGATCAAATAGACCATTCAACGTGCTGCAACGTCTTGATGACACATGTCTAACGGCATGGTTACAGATGCTTTGAAACACAGATGAGAGAAGATGCTTCCACTTGGGTGCGCGTACAATAATTGTATGGAACCCAAGTGAAAGAGACTCCAATGACTGAAGCAGTTCTCGAAACCGAGACCGCCGAACGCCTGGTGGGTTTGCGATTGTGCCAAGCTTATTTCGGGTTTGCAATGGGGCTTGCACTCGTGTTCGGCCTTGTATGCTCTCCTCATATGTTTGCATACGATATCAGCATGGTCCGCGTGCTGCTACTCATGGCGGGTGGCACAGTGACATTGTGGCTCATATCCCAACACGCTCGAAGTGCGCGTTGGATTGGTGCTGCGACTGCGCTTTTGTTTGCCGGGCTTGCAGCAATCGACCATGCCGCTTTTGGATCGCTCGATACTTTGGCGTTCTACATTGGGCAGCCGATCACAACGGCAATCATGTATGCGGAATACGCAGGTGCTGTAGCTGTAGCCGCTTTTCTCCTGTTTGCTCCAAGTGCCAAGCGCGTATTGTGCGAACCGCCCGATCTTGCGCCCGGGGCTGCAGACGGTCACAGTTGGGATAAACCGTTGCGTGAACGCGTGCGCACCAAGGTGTTCTGGCGCGATCTGATGATCTATTTCGTAGTGTTTTCGATGCTCGGCCATTGGGCTGAGATGTTGTTCTGCCGCCTCATCGTTGCGGGTGTTTTCATGGGCGATTACGACCCTACGAATGCGATGCTTTGGGATCAATGGCTCTTTCCGTTCACAGCCGAAGGTGCAGCGGTCGTTGCGATTGTCGTGCTTTTGCACCCAGCGTCCCGTTGGCTTCTGAAGAAGACCGGCAATCGCGTGTTGCCTGCAGTATTGTTGAGCTTCCTTCTGACTGCCCTCGTCTGCACGAGCATCGACTTCACAACCGGTATGATCGCGAACCAGGATTACAGCCTTTGGGATTACCGTGCACTGCCGTTCAATTTCATGGGTCAAGTATGCTTGCAGAATTCGATGGTCTACAGCATCGCGGCAACTCTCATCGTGTGGGTCATCTATCCGCTTACGGACAAGCTCTTGCGGCGCTCTCCACGTGGTGTGGTGAATGCGATCGCGTTTGGCCTCTTTGGCACGTACCTCTTTCTCGCCATGCTCTATTTCGTCGATGTCATGGCGCTGTTTAGGTAGAGACTCATTTACGACGGCGCAGCATTCTCTGGTTGTCTGTGGCACACCGCTCCCTGGGAACGCTGTGCCACTTTTCGTTTATGGCACACCGCTCCCAGGAAATGGTGTGCCACTTCTTTCAGAGCGATTTGCAACGCCTGACGTGTGAATCTGGTATCATCGTCTGCACGTGCGGGCGTGGCGGAATTGGCAGACGCGCCAGATTTAGGTTCTGGTACCGCAAGGTGTGAAGGTTCAAGTCCTTTCGCCCGCACCATTTCCGAAATTCCCAAATCAGTAGAACATTGTTCGTTCTGTTCGTGAACGTTCTTCAAACGTCGGTCTATCTGTGCAATAATTCATCTTTGCGTGTTTGCACGTTGAAGAAGAAAACCGAAGTGAAGGATTGATAAGTGGAAACTAAAGTCGAAGCCTTGGAGGGCAATCGCGTCAAGGTGACCGTCACGGTTGAGGGCGCTACGGTCGCTGACCGCATGAAGAAGAAGTACAAAGAAGTTGCGAACAGCTACAACATCCCCGGCTTCCGCCGCGGCAAGGCTCCGCGTCCTGTTATCGACAGCGCACTCGGAAAAGATTATGTTCGCGCACTCGTCACCGACGACATCATCAGCGAAACGATGCCGCTCGCAATGGACGAAGGCACGTTCTACCCGGTCGGCCAGCCCGACCTTGACAAAGACGCCGACCTCGTCGCGGACAAGGCTGATTACAGCTACTGCTTCGAGATTGAGACCAAGCCTGCTGGCGAGCTCACGAGCTATGAGCCGGTCGAGATCGCGATGCCGTCTGCTGAGGTTGACGACGAGCAGATCGACGAGCAGATCGACCTCCTGCGCGAGCACTATGTCGAGATCGTTCCCGCTCCTGCCAACACGAAGGTCAAGGAAGACAAGTACGTCGACATGAAGGTTTCCGCAACCGACGACAACGGCGACGAGATTGCATCACTCAAGGAAGAATCTGTCGAGTACAGTGTTGGTTCCGGCGTGTATCCGAAGGAGTTCGATGAGCAGATCATCGGCATGAAGAAGGGCGAGTCGAAGCAGTTCACAATCGACACCCCGGCTGAGGCAACTGCCGCTACCGCCACGGTTATGGGCAAGACCACCAAGATCAACTTCGATGTCGAGATCCTGGCCGTCAAGAAGAAGAAGCTTCCTGAGCTGACCGACGAGTGGGCCATGACGAAGATTGGAGTCGAGACCGTCGAGGAGCTGCGCAATGAGCTCCGTGAAGAGATCGCGTCTCAGAACGAATCCGTATTCCCGCGCCTGAAGGAATCGCGCGCACTCATGGCTCTTGCCGAGCGTTTCGAGGGCGAAGTGCCCGAGGGTATCGTGGAAGATGCTGAAGCGAATCTCATGCAGGACTTCTTCAACCAGCTGCAGCGTTCCGGCATGGCGCTTGACATGTATCTGCAGCAGTTGGGCATCACTTCGGCCCAGTTCCGCGATGACATCAAGGAGCAGGCTCGCGACATGACCAAGCAGGACCTTGCGATTGACGCGTACGCAGCTCATGCAGGTATCGAGGCCTCCGAGGACGAGGTTCGCCATGAGTTCGAGGAAGCCGGCACGGGCGACCCCGAGGCGCTCATGGAGGACTGGCGCCGCAACGGCCAGCTCCATCTTGTCCGCCAGGGCATCATCCGTCAGAAGGCTGCCAAGGAAATCGTCGACAACGCAATTGTTGTCGAGGAGAAGCCCGAGAAGGCTGAGGAGAAGGCTGGCAAGCATGCAAAGGCTGAAGAAGAGGCCGAGGCTGACGCTGAGTAATCTCACGACAGAATGAACTGAGAAGCGGACGTGCCGTTACGGTGCGTCCGCTTTTGAATATGGAATGATAGTCTTGGGAATCGAAATCGCCAGTTCCCATAAACGGTTCTTCGGCAGGTAATTGTTTCCGATGTGACAAGTACAGAGTCGTATCGACATTGCTATCATAGAAGAGACAATACGAAGAAGAGAAAGAGGTATTCAATGAGTGCACAAATCAACAATGCGCTGATTCCGTACGTCATCGAGCAATCGCCTCGTGGAGAGCGAAGCTACGATATCTATTCCCGTCTGCTCAACGACCGCATCATCTTCCTTGGTGAGCAGATTGACGATCATGTTGCGAACTCTGTCGTAGCGCAGTTGCTCCATCTCGAGAGCGCCGACCCCGACAAAGACATTTCGCTCTACATCAACTCGCCGGGAGGCTCTGTGACGGCTGGTCTCGCGATTCTTGACACGATGAACTTCATCAAGTGTGATGTTTCGACCATCTGCCTTGGCGAATGTGCTTCCATGGCGGCCGTGCTGCTTTCTGCCGGCACGAAGGGCAAGCGCCTTTGCCTGCCCAACTCCATGGTTTTGATTCATCAGCCGAGCGGCGGTGCCCAGGGACAGCAGACCGAGATTCAGATTGTCGCTGATTTCATGCTCAAGACACGTGAGCGCCTGAACAAGATCCTGGCCGACAATACCGGTCAGACTCTTGAGCGCATTCAGGCCGATACCGAGCGCGACAATTACATGACAGCCGAAGAGGCGTTGGCGTACGGTCTTGTTGACCGCATCACCACGGCACGTGGCCAGGCGGCCGAATAGCGCCGAGTGAATCGAAAACGAATCAATTGCGTTTTGAAGGGGATCAAGCGTGAGTGATTACATGAACAGCGACGAAGTCAGGTGCGCGTTTTGCGGCAAGCCGTCCGACCAAGTCACGGCAATGGTTGCAGGGCCTGATGGCATTTGCATTTGCGATGAGTGTCTGTCGGCGTGCACAGCTGCGATGATGCATGATCTGGGAATGAAGTTCGACCCTGGTTTCGACGGCGGGTTCGTCATGCCGAGCGCCGATGACGAAGGCGAGGAACGCTATAGTCGCACGAAGAAGAGCTACGACTATAAAAGCGAGACGCCGACAAGCGAGGAAGTGCTCGCAGATTTGCCCACGCCGCATCAGCTTTACGACGAGCTTTCCGACTACGTCGTTGGCCAAGAGCTCGCAAAGCGTGCCTTGTCGGTTGCTGTTTACAACCATTACAAACGCATAGGTCTCGAGGAATCGTCTGACGATGAGGTCGAGCTGGCCAAGAGCAATATCTTGCTCCTTGGGCCCACAGGTTCGGGCAAGACGCTGCTTGCACAGTCGCTTGCGCGCACGTTGCGCGTTCCGTTTGCCATCGCTGATGCGACGACGCTCACCGAAGCGGGCTATGTAGGCGAAGATGTCGAGAATATCCTGCTCAAGCTCATCACGGCTGCCGATTTCGATATCGACCGCGCTGAAATCGGCATCGTCTACATCGATGAGATCGACAAGATTGCCCGGAAAGCCGAGAACCTTTCCATTACGCGCGACGTATCAGGCGAGGGCGTCCAGCAAGCGCTGCTCAAGATTGTCGAAGGTACGGAAGCATCCGTGCCCCCGCAGGGCGGGCGCAAGCATCCCCAGCAAGAGCTCATCCACATAGATACGACGAACATCCTGTTCATCCTGGGTGGCGCCTTCGTTGGTTTGACCGACATCATTGCGGAGCGCGTTGGAAAGACGTCCATCGGGTTCAATTCCGAGTTGCCAGAAAGCAAGGAGGCGAACGAGGCTGCTTTACTCGAGCAGGTGTTGCCCGAGGACCTGAACAAGTTCGGAATGATACCCGAGTTTGTCGGGCGCATTCCCGTCATCACGTCGTTGAAGGCGCTGACCGAGGAAGACCTCGTCCGCATTCTCGTCGAACCGAAGAATGCTCTGGTCAAGCAATACAAGAAGCTCTTCGAGTTCGAAAACTCGACGCTTGAGTTCAGCGAGGATTCGCTGAAGGCCATTGCCCATGAGGCTGTCGAGCATGGCACGGGCGCCCGTGGCTTGCGGGCGATTTGCGAACGCGTTCTGATGGACGTCATGTACGATTTGCCTGAAATCGAAGGCGAATCCACTGTCACATTGCATGCAAGCGACGTGACGGGCGAGACCAAGCCTGTTATCGAACGGGTTGCTGCTGCCTAGGCAAAAAAGTCATCTCGATACAAATCGCGCCCATTTCCTTTTCCAGGAGATGGGCGCGACTCTTTATAGCTGAGCTGTTCAGCAAAACGACGACGAGGACTACGCGAGATCTGCTAGTTGCTCATCGATTCGTGCGATCTTCTCAGCAAGATCAGCATGCTTGGCGCGGTCCTTCTCGATGATTTCAGGAGCGGCCTTGGCGAGGAAGCCTTGGTTCGAGAGTTTCTTTGCTAGCTTTTGCTCGTCTTTGGAAAGCTTCTCGCGTTCCTTTTCGAGACGGGCACGTTCTGCGTCGAAGTCAACCAAGCCGGCGAGAATGATGTACACCTCAAGGCCGCTGCCGAGCACGACAGTTGATGCTTCGGGCTTTTCGGCATCTGCGCTGATCGTAAACGACGCGGTGTTGCCCATGCTCTCGACGAGGCTGCGCTGCGCTTCAAGCAGTGCGGCGTCGGCTCCTTGGGCTTTGACCACAACTTCGAGGGGCGTCTTCGGCGAGATGCCATAGCGAGCTCGCGTTGAGCGAACTGCAGTGATGCTTTCGCAGACAAGGTCGATTGCGCGTTCGGAATCATCATCGATGAAACGAGAAAGCTCGCTGGCAACAGGCCATTGAGCACCGATGAGGTATGGGGTCTCTGAACGATCGAAGGGGAGCTCCTGGTAGATTTCCTCGGTGACGAACGGCATGATCGGGTGGAGCAGACGGATGGCCTGGTCGAGCACAAACATGAGGTTGCGCTGGCACGCAAGGCGGTCAGCAGCATCCGATTCAGCGAACAGGCGGCTCTTGGAGAACTCGATGTACCAGTCGCAGAACTCGTTCCAGAAGAAGGAGTAGATCTCGCGGGTGATCTCTCCGAACTCGAATTCATCATAGAGTCCATCGATCTTGGCAACGAGCTTTGCAAGACGGCTGAAGATCCAACGGTCAGCAGGCGTGGTGGGTTCAGGGTCTCCAGGCTCGTATCCATCAAGGTTCATGTTTACGAAGCGTGCAGCGTTACGAATCTTGTTCGCAAAGTTGCGAGAGCTGATGAGCTTGTCCTCGTTGAATTTGAGATCCTGCGATCCAGTAACCTGCATGAGCAGGCCGAAACGCATGCCGTCAGCGCCGTAATCACGCATGAGTCGAAGCGGATCGACGCCGTTGCCGCGTGACTTCGACATCGGCTTGCCATCAGCACCCATGACGGTCGGGTGGATAATGACGTGTTCGTAGGGGATTTGTCCCGTGCAATACATCGAAGCCATGACCATTCGCGCAACCCACAGACCCATGATGTCGCGGGCGGTCGAGAGAACCTGGGTCGGGTAATTCTTTGCGATTTCATCGGATACGTGGTCGCGGTCAACCCATCCCTGAGTTGCGAACGGCCAGAGCTGAGATGAGAACCAGGTGTCGAGCACGTCGTCGTCCTGGCGAACCAGCTTGCCGCATGATGGGCAGCATTCAGGCTCGTCGACGCAGGCATCTTCCCAGCCACACTCGTCGCAGTAGTACATGGGGATGCGATGGCCCCACCAAAGCTGTCGAGAGATGCACCAGTCTTTAAGGTTGGAAAGCCAATCCAGGTAGACCTGCTTCCAACGTGCAGGATGGAACTGAATCTCGCCGGATTCCACCACGCGAGCCGCAGGCTTCTTGAGCTCTTCAACGGCTACGAACCACTGCTCCGATTCCCAAGGCTCGAGTTTCGTGTGGCAGCGATAGCAGGTCATAACGGAATGCTCATGCTCTTCGATGTGGTCGAGCAGGCCGAGCTCCTCGAAAGCTTCGACGACGGCATCGCGCGCCTCGTCGCGATCCATGCCGCTGAACTTGCCGTATCCCTCTACAACATGTGCTGTTTCATCGAAAATGTTGATGCGAGGGAGGTCGTGGCGCTGGCCCATGCCCCAGTCATTGGGATCATGAGCAGGGGTGACCTTGACGAAACCGGTTCCGAATTCGGCATCGACGACGAAGTCCTCGAAAATGGGGATCTCGCGATTGACGAGCGGGAGCATGACTTTTGCTCCGACGAATTTCTTCTTCGTCGGGTCTTTCGGAGAAACGGCAACGCCAGTGTCGCCGAGCATCGTCTCGGGTCGCGTCGTGGCTACAACGATGTATTCGACGCCATCGATCGGCTCGACCAACGGGTAGCGCAGATGCCACAAATGACCGGTTTCCTCGACGTATTCAGCTTCGTCATCAGCAATGGCAGTCGTGCAATGAGGGCACCAGTTAACGATGCGCTTTCCACGGTAGATCAAATCGTCATGGTACCAGTCGGCAAACGTCTGTCGTACTGCTCGCGCATAGTCGGGATCGAGCGTGAAGTGTTCATCGTCATAGTCGCACGAACATCCCATGCCCTTGATCTGGTTGACGATCGTGTTGCCGTATTCCTCGCGCCATTTCCAACACTCGTCGATGAATGCTTCGCGGCCAATCTGAAGGCGGGAGATGCCTTCGTCGGCAAGCTTCTTGTCAACCTTAGTTTGCGTAGCAATGCCGGCGTGATCGGTTCCGAGCACCCAACGCGTTGGCCTGCCCTGCATGCGGGCATGGCGCGTGCAGGTGTCTTGGATCGTGTCGTTAAGCGCATGACCCATGTGAAGGACGCCCGTGATGTTTGGCGGAGGGATGACGATGGTGTAGGGGTGATCGGCGAAATCACCTTTTCCTTCACTACGCTTGAAATAGCCTGATTTGTACCACGCATCGAACAGCGGAACCTCATGCGCTGCGAAATCGTAGTCAATCTTCTTGTTTTCGTTCTCTGCCATCGTCGCTCCTCGTTTGGCGTTTATCCCATTCAATGATGGGGGAAGTTTTCTGCGTTGGTGAGGGTTTGCCTACAGCTGCTCGGCTTATCTAAGTATTTGAAATACAGTGCCTGCGCAAGCGGCTTCACCCTCATCAACGCAGAAAACAAAAACCCTATTAACGTAACTTTTCCATGATACACGAAGGTGAAAGGCCGAATGCGCTATATTGGCATGTGAAGTAAATCAACGAATTTCGCCTATAGGAAGGTGCGACTATGGAAGTACTGGTGCTTGCACCGTTCAACAAGGAGCATATGGCGCAGATCCGAGAAGCGGCGGGCGAGGGCGCTGTCGTCAAGCAGATGGAATACGATCGCGCGAAGCTCTTCGATAAGGAAATCGAGGATGCCATCGCGAGCGCCGAAGTGGTCATCGGCGAGCCGGCCCCCCGCATGCTGAAATCGGGCACATCTCTCAGATTCATACAAATGACCTGGGCTGGTAGCGATATGTATACCAGCAGGTTGCAGTTTCCCGAAGACATCCGCGTTGCCAATGTGGCCGGGTCTGCCTATGGGCCGATTGTTTCGCAATACGTAGTGGGCCAAATTCTTTCCATCACACAGAACCTCGCGATTTACTGCCGTCAGCAGATGACGCATCGTTGGGACTTCATCGGTCCAGTCAAAACACTTGAAGGGGCGAAAGTTATCATTTTCGGGGCCGGCGACATTGGCTCGCAGGTTGCCAAAAAGCTTCGCGCTTTCGAAGTCGGCAGCATCGTCGGCGTTTGCCGCGATGTTTCGCGTGAGCGTGAGTATTTCGATAAGCTCGTCACGCTGTCCCAAGCAGAAGGTCAATTAATCGATGCAGATGTCATCGTCTGCTGTATGCCAAGCACGCCAAATACGGCGAACTATTTCAACAAGCGCAGGTTCGAACGCGTCAAGAAGGGTGCAGTGCTCGTCAACGCCGGACGTGGCGATTTCGTCGATTTGGATGCTCTCTATTTGGCGCTTTCGGACGGTACGTTGCGTGGCGCCGCACTCGATGTCACCAATCCGGAGCCTCTTCCGGTAAGTCATCGGCTTTGGAACAATCCATTTTGCATCATTACGCCGCATGTTGCGGGAAGGGCTTTTGGCCATGATGCTGGCACCGAGGATCGCATCTGCGAGATTTGTTGCGATAATTTGCGCAGGTATGTTGCTGGTGAACAACTGACGCATCAGGTAATCTAGGATATAATGAATCGCCGTAAACGTTCTCTAAACGATGGAGGGGTTTGTTCATGACCGAACTACTGACACAACTTTGGACTCCCGAGCTTCAGATGGCCCTATCTGTGGTCGTCGTTTGCTTGGTGATTCTCTACGTCCTCAGCATCATCTGGGTTGCGCGTGACGCTTACATGCGCGGAACGATGTGGTACCTCTGGGCGATTGTCGCTCTTGTCCCGCTATTGGGTGTCATCGCTTACTGCCTGCTGCGTCCGCCTCTGCTGCAGATCGACCGCGACGAACAAGAGCTCGAAGTCGCACTCAAGCAGCGCGAACTCATGAAATATGGCGAGTGCGCTTCTTGCGGCTATCCGGTCGAGGCCGATTACGTCATGTGCCCGAATTGTCATCAGCGTCTGAAGAACTTGTGCCCGACTTGCCACCACGCTCTGGATCCTTCGTGGTCGGTTTGCCCGTATTGCACAACGCCCATCGGTGGTCAGCGTCAACGCCAGCGTTAAGGGTCTTTCGGGTAGCTTCTCCATTTATTGAAAGAAAGCCGCCTTATTAGGCGGCTTTTCTATATAATTCCCCTTTGCAGCGTTTTGTACACGCCGGCAAGAAGCAGGCGCTTTGTATGCGCCCGGCAGAACAGAAAGGAACGAAAATGAATATTGTTTTACCTGACGGATCAATGAAGGAAATTGCCGCCGGTTCTTCGGTGGCCGACGTTGCCGCGTCGATTGGTGCAGGGCTTGCCAAGGCGGCGCTCGGTGGCGTCGTGAACGGCAAACTAGTCGACCTTTCGCACGAAGTTGAGAATGGCGACGAAGTGTCCATCCTAACTAACAAGAATCCCGAGGCTCTCGAGTTATTGCGCCATTCGACTGCGCATGTTATGGCAGCTGCACTCGTTGACCTTTACGGCGACGTGAAGTTCGGCGTTGGACCGGCAATTGAGAATGGCTTCTACTACGATGTCAAGCTTGACCGCACGCTTTCGTCTGATGACTTCGAGGCCATTGAGAAGCGTATGGCCGAGATCGTCGAGGCTGCCGAACCGTTTGAGCGCAAGGCCGTCACGCGTGCCGAGGCGCTTGAGATGTTCGCCGACCAGCCGTTCAAGGTCGAGCTGATCAGCGAGCTCCCTGAAGACGAGACCATCACGACTTACACGATTGGCTCGTTCACCGACTTGTGCCGTGGACCGCATCTTCCCAACACATCAAAGGTTCCGGCGTTCAAACTGCAGAAGATCGCTGGCGCCTATTGGCGCGGCGATGCTGAACGTGAGCAGCTGCAACGCGTTTATGGAACGGCTTTCTTCAAGCAGAAGGAATTGGATGAGTACCTGCACAACCTTGAAGAAGCAGAAAAGCGTGACCATAGAAAGCTCGGGCGCGAGCTCGGCATCTTCATGATGGACGAGATGGCTGGTGTTGGCTTGCCGCTCTACCTCCCGAAGGGAGCGCGTATCATCCGCACTATGCAGGAGTGGTTGCGCAAGGAACTGTACCGCCGTGGCTACGAAGAGGTCATCACGCCGCATATCTACAAAGCTGACGTTTGGAAGACGTCGGGGCACTACGACTTCTACCACGAGAACATGTACTTCTTCAACATCAACGAGGGCACGGACGAGCAGCCGCGTTACAGCGAGTATGGCGTCAAGCCGATGAATTGCCCTGGTCACGTGATGCTCTATCGAAATGACGTGCATTCATATCGCGATTTGCCCGTACGCTACTTCGAATTCGGCACGGTCTATCGCCATGAAATGAGCGGTGTCGTGCACGGTCTCATGCGCGCCCGCGGTTTCACGCAGGACGACGCACATGTGTTCTGCCGTGAGGACCAGGTTGTTGAAGAGGTTGAGGCCATTCTCGATCTTGCCGACAACATCATGAAGGAGTTCGGTTTCGAGTACGAGGCTGAGATATCGACTCGTCCCGAGAAGTCGATCGGCACGGATGCCATGTGGGAGTTCGCGGAAGGTGCTCTCAAGGAAGCCATCACCCGTCGCGGTTTGAGCTACGAAATCAACCCTGGTGACGGCGCGTTCTACGGCCCGAAGATCGATATCAAGGTCAAGGATGCTATCGGACGCACCTGGCAGTGCTCGACGGTGCAGGTCGACTTCAACTTGCCCGAACGTTTCGGCCTTACGTACCGTACGGCCGACAATGGCGAAGCTCAGCCGTTCATGTTGCATCGTGCTCTGTTCGGCTCTATCGAACGTTTCCTCGGCATTTTGATCGAGCACTATGCAGGCGCTCTGCCGCTTTGGCTCTCGCCGATTCAGGCAGTCATCCTGCCCATCGCCGATCGCCACATCGATGCCGCTAAGGAGCTCGGTGAAAAGCTGACCGCTGCTGGTGGCCGCGTGGAGGTTTACGAGCAGAACGAGCCCATGCGCGTGAAGATTGCCAAGGCGCAAGCCCAGAAGGTTCCGTACATGATCGTGCTCGGCGATAAGGAAATCGAGAACGGTACGATTTCGGTGCGCGATCGCTTCGAGGGCGACAAGGGTACCTGGCCTGTTCAACAGATGGTCGATTTGATTGCAGATGCGGTGGTGTAACCAAGGCGTTGCCTGATTCCGAAGAAAGATTGTGTACAATTAAATCGATAAATAGGTTTTGATGTACAGGAGGAATGAAATGACCCAGCAGATTAGCGCAGCGGAATTCGAAAGCAAGGTACTCGGCGCGAGCGAGCCGGTTCTCGTGGATTTCTTTGCCACATGGTGCGGGCCGTGCAAGATGATGGCACCGACTATCGACGAGGTGTCGCAAGAGATGGCGGGGAAGGCGAGTGTCTACAAAATTGACATTGACGAAGCTCCGCAGATTGCACAGCAACTCGGCATTATGAGCGTTCCTACGTTCATGGTTTTCAAAGATGGCAAAATTGTCTCCCAAACCATTGGAGCGCAGCCCAAGGAGAACATTCTGGCTTTGTTCGCTTAGTATCTAGAACATAACCAAGGTTGAGAAACGGACCCGATTGGGTCCGTTTCCTTTTGGAACCATGATCGCTATTACTCATTTCGCCTCAAATTGAATTAAATCAACCAATGCAAAAGAAATAAAGGTACCTATTCGGATGAAAGAACATGTATTAATATGAATAGGTACGATACAGAATAAACTGTATCGAAAAGAAACAGATCGGTTTGAGGAGGGTTTCATGAAACAGGGGAAGGGTATGTCAAAGTCTGCTAAGGCTCTAGCCCTTGCATGCTTTGCTCTGTGCTGCGCAGCTGTTCTCGGCCTGGCGGCATGTGGCAGTACATCAGCGTCGAGCTCTGCAGCAAGTGCAAGCGCATCAGATAGCGCATCGAGTGCTTCAAGCTCGGCTGCATCATCGGCCGCTGCATCTGGCACGCGCACGTTTACTGATTCGCTTGGTCGTACTGTCGAGATTCCTGCGAACATCGAGCGTGTAGCTGTTTCGGGCGCGATTTCCCAGCAAGTTATGTTCACGTTCTCGCCTGATTTGCTCGTCGGCCTGTGCGACGAGATGAATGATGCCGAGAAGACCTACGTTGGCGAGCAGTACGCATCCCTGCCTGTCTTCGGTCAAATCTATGGAGGCAAGGGCGACTTCAACAAGGAAGCCGTTGCTGCTGCCGATCCTCAGCTTATCGTTGATATTGGCGAGGCAAAGAAGGGCATCGAAGAGGATCTTGACGAGCTGCAGAATGCAATCGGCGTTCCTGTCGTTCACATCGAGGCTTCGCTTTCCACCTATGGTGATGCATACCGTATGCTCGGCGAATTGCTCGACCGCCAAGAGCGCGCAGAAGAGATTGCGAGCTACGTAGACAATGCGTATGCTTCAACTGTTAAGGTTCTCGACGCCATCCCTGCGGAAGAGCGCATTAACGCTGCGTACCTGCTTGGTGATGCTGGTCTGAATGCTATGGCCAAGGGTACGTTCCAGGCTGGCGTTATCGACCTCGTTACCAATAACGTTGCAGAGATCGAGGGCGCCAAGGGCAGTGGTCTCGGCAGCGAAGTCAGCTTCGAGCAAGTTGCGCTGTGGAACCCGTCGCTCGTGCTGTTCGCGCCTGAGAGCATCTACGGCACGGTGGGCGATGATCCTGCATGGCAGACAATCGATGCTATCCAGAGCGGTAACTACTACGAGGTTCCGGCAGCTCCGTACAACTGGATTTCCACGCCGCCTTCCGTGAACCAGATTATGGGACTCCAGTGGCTATCGCGCCTTTGCTATCCCGACAAGTTCTCTGATGACATTGCAACGGTCACCAAGGACTATTACAAGAACGTATATGGCTACGAGCTCGGCGACGATGAATGCCAGAAGCTCATTGAAAACGCCTCCCCGAAGAATTAGTTCAATGTGCGAGCGGGCCGTGCTAACGCGCGGCCCGCTTTACAAGGGCCAACTAATGAGCAACAGCACAGCTGACCGCAAACAAAACTATCGCGACCGCAAGACCGCAATCATTCTGATCGGTCTTGGCGTTTGCCTTATTGTGCTTGCGATTTTTTCGTTCCTCGTTGGCCGTTTTCCGATCAGCCCCGATAAGGTTGTCGGCATTTTGGCTAGTGGCATAGTCCCTGTTGACCAGTTTTGGACAGACCAGGAAGCGATCATCTTCTTCAACGTTCGACTTCCACGCGTGTTGCTTGCCATGCTCGTCGGTTGCAGCCTGTCTGCTGCTGGAGCCGCATATCAAGGCACATTCCAAAACCCATTGGTGTCACCTGATATTCTCGGTGCTTCACAGGGTGCGGCTTTTGGTGCAGCTGTGGCCATCTTGCTTGGGTTTGCAAGCTTTGGCATTTCGGTCATGGCATTCTCATTTGCCATCGTCACCGTTCTGCTTGTCATTGCAGTTGCGCAAGCGGCACGTGGTAACCAAGTGCTCACTGTCGTTCTCGCGGGCGTTATGATCAGCTCGTTGTTCTCGGCGGGTGTCTCTTTCACCAAACTGATCGCCGACCCATCAGACCAGCTGCCGGCAATCACATATTGGCTCATGGGCAGCCTTACTGGCGCGAAGCCTTCTGACGTGACGATGGTGCTTCCGTTCATGGTTGTCGGCCTTGTGACTCTGTTTGTGCTCAAATGGCGGATCAACATCCTCACTATGGGCGATGAGGAAGCAGCTACGATGGGCGTCAACACAAAGGCGCTGCGCCTTATTATCATCATCGCTGCAACCATTGTCACCGCTGCTTCCGTTTCGGTCACGGGCATGATTGGCTGGGTCGGTCTTGTCATTCCGCATTTGTCTCGCATGCTCATCGGCAGCGATTATCGAAAGCTCATGCCCGCCAGCATGCTCATGGGTGCATGTTTCCTCTTGCTTGTCGATGACGTGTCTCGTCTTGCGACGACCGCAGAGATTCCCATTGGCATTTTGACGGCGTTCATCGGTGCTCCGTTCTTCCTGTACCTGATTACGAGGGAGGGGAAGAAAAGATGAGCGTCAAGATCGAGAACCTCAGTTTCGCGTACGGCACCCATCAGGTGCTCAAGAACATTTCGCTTGAAGTTGGAGATGGCACGCTTGTAAACGTGCTCGGACCTAACGGCACTGGAAAATCCACGTTGTTCCGCTGCATTCTTGGTTTGTACACGTCATACCATGGTTCCATCATCGTGAACGGCAAGGACATCAGCAAGCTCAACATCCGTGAGCGCGCCCGCGAGATGGCCTTCATCCCGCAGTCTCACAAGCCTGTGTACGATTACGATGTTGTGGATGTCGTGCTCATGAGCTCAGGAGCTGGGTCAGGTGCGTTCTTCTCCCCGAAGAAGGCGCATGTAGACCGTGCGCTCGATGCGCTTGAACGCGTTGGTATCGGTCACCTCGCACATCGTCCCTACACGCGCATTTCAGGAGGCGAGCAACAGCTTGTGCTCATTGCGCGTGCGCTTGCGCAGAATGCGAACACCATCATTATGGACGAACCGACTTCCGCTCTCGACTATGGCAATACGGTGCGTGTCTTGTCGTGCGTGCGGCAATTGAGCACTGAGGGTTTGACGGTTATCCAATCGACGCATCAACCAGACCAAGCATTCTTGTATGCAGACAAGACGCTCGTTCTCTTCGAGGGCGAAGTGTTGGCGTATGGCTCGCCGAAAGATGCGATCACAGCAGAGCTTATCAGCAAAATCTACGGTGTCGAGGTCGAGGTCAACTCGCTTCATGATGACCGGGTTCGCGTCTGTGTGCCGAAAATTGAAATTGGGCGCTAGGCCGGTCAGAATCACCCATCTCAATCAACGAATGCAGTAAGAACCTGGTTTGCAGATTCGCAATCGGGGTAAATGAGTGTTGGTTCTCCCCAAAGGGGGAAGCGCGTTTTGGCGTCATCCAAGAGGGCAGCACGTACGATCACGAGTGCATGGGGAAATGTCGTGTTCGGACCTTGCTCGAGCAGATTGAGCGCCTCAACTAGTCCGCCACCTCGTAAGAGTTCGAGTCGTCCGAGCTCGTCGATTACGAGCAAGCTCTTTGATTGTGAAGTGGCATGCGGAAGCGAAGCAAGATGGTCGTTCACCTTGATGATCGCATCCTCGTCGATATGCCAGAGCAAGTTCGCTCTCTCGCTTTGGGCATCTGGATCGAGTGACCCTTCTGCCTCTGCGATGTCGCGGCGTCGTGCGAACGTGATGCGCTTATTGTCCGGGAGCAGCACATTGTCTATGCCGAGCTTCTCGAACCCATTTTCGTCGACGTATTCCTTAACAGCTTCCGGGTCGTTTCCAGAGCGCCAGACTCCTGGCGCAAGTACGCCTTGCGCAGAGACGCCGTTCTCGTTAAGCGAATCGATAAGCGACTCGAGCCACCGCGTCTTGCCTGCCTGCACATCACCGGTGAGTATGAACAGCATCGTCTTCGCGGCCTTTCTTATCGTGGCTTCCTTGTTGAATTCTATATCGATAGGGAGGCTTTATCGGGTTCGGCTTTTCGACCTATGAGAACGCGCGGTCGGTCTGCAAGGTCATGAATGATGCGGACATCAGTAAAACCTGCTTGAAGCGCCTCATGACAAGCGGTTTCAAGGCATGTTTCATGAAGTTCGAAAGCAAAGGCTCCACCAGGACGAAGCGCAACATTGCACCATGAGATCAAGCGGCGGAAGATGTCGAGCCCATCAGCACCACCGTCGAGTGCCAGAGCTGGCTCGAAGTTGGCAACCTCGTTCGGGATCTCGGATAAGACGTCTGTCGGAACATAAGGCGGGTTCGAGACAACAAGATCGAAAGACCCCAAAAGGGATTCATCAATGCCGGTGCCCAAATCGCATTCGATTACGGAAACGTGTTCGTCCAAGCCCAGAAGCTTAACGTTCTCGCGAGCAAGTGCGGTTGCGACGGGGGAGATGTCGGTCGCGATAACGTGCGTGTTGGGATGTTCGTAAGCAATCGAAGATGCGATGCAAGACGTACCTGTGCAGATGTCTGCTACAAGTAATTCTCGTTGTGGTTCATCCACGGCGTTGGTTGCAAATTGGCTCTCAGGATTCTGATCGTCTTGAAGCATTTTGAGAATCTGCGCATCGTAAGCGTCTTGAGGCTTTTCTGGCGCGGGAAGCAATGAAAGAGCTTCGCTCACAAGAACCTCTGTCTCTGGACGCGGTATGAGCACGCCAGGAGCAACTTTCACTTCGATATGCCGAAACGAGGCTTTTCCTGAAATATACTGAAGCGGTTCTCCGGCTCCGCGCCTACGGGTGTACTCACGCAGCGTCTCGCGCTCAGCGAGCGTCAACGGACGTTCAAGATCGAGAAACAATTGCATGCGCGAGCAATCGAGCGCATCGGCGACAAGCCATTGCGCTGAATATCGGGGGTTCTCGTCACCATGTTTGTCGAGATACCCCTCGATCCAATCGAGTATTCGCTTGACGCTCCAGATATCGTCAGACATTAAACAGCCTGCTCGAGTTTCTTCGCACGCTCAGCTGCCTGCAGGGCGGTGATGAGCTCGGAAAGCCCAGCTCCACCGCTTCCAAGCAAAACGCCGTTGTAGGTTCCGTTGTAGCCGATGCGATGGTCGGTCACGCGGTCTTGCGGGCCGTTGTAGGTGCGAATCTTCTCGGAACGGTCGCCCGTGCCTACTTGAGCGCGGCGTTCGGCTCCTTCGGCCTCGCGCTGCTCGGCGAGCATCTTCTCGTAAAGACGTGCACGCAAAACGGCCATGGCAGCAATCTTGTTCTGCAACTGCGACTTTTGATCCTGCGACTGCACGACCAAGCCGGTGGGGAGGTGCGTGATGCGAACCGCAGAGTCCGTCGTGTTGACGCACTGGCCGCCTGGACCGCCAGCGCGATAAACGTCGATACGCAGGTCTTCGTTCTTGATTTCGACCTCAACTTCATCCGCTTCAGGCAACACGGCAACTGTGGCGGTGGAAGTGTGGATGCGGCCCTGCGATTCGGTCTTGGGAACGCGCTGCACGCGATGAACGCCTGATTCGAACTTCATGAACGAATAGACCTTGTCGCCCTTGACCTTGAACTGGATCTCGCTGTATCCGCCTGCCTCAGACGGCATGACGTCAAGCAGCTCGATCTTCCACTTCTTCTCGCTTGCGAAGCGCTCGTACATCTTGAAAAGGTCACCAGCGAAGATCTTCGCCTCGTCGCCGCCAGCACCGCCGCGGATCTCGACGATAATGTCTTTCTCGTCGGCAGGATCAACGGGAATGAGCATGAATTTGATTTCTTCCTCGATGCCGGGGAGTTCGGACTCGATGCGTGCAATTTCCTCTTGAGCAAATTCCTTCATTTCAGGGTCGCCGAGCATTTCCTTGGCCTCGGCTAGGTCGTCTTCGGCTTGCACAAAAGCGCGTGCCTGTTTTACGAGCGGCCCCTGGTTTGCATACTCCTTGGCGAGGCGGTTGTATTCCTTCTGATTCGCCAAGACGTCGGGATTGCCCATCTTCTGCTGAAGCTCGTCATAGGCTTCGATAATCTTGACAAGCTTGTCTCTCATACTGGTTTCTGCCATGGGAAGTTCCTTTACATGATTGCGGCCGCACATCGGCCATGGATGACTGGAAAACGCGTTTAAGCCGCGCGGCTTGATGCCGTGCAGAGAATTTGAGCTTACGCTAATAATTTCCAGGAATGATTCGCATGAAAACGGATTTTAGCAGATTAAAGCGTGTTGTGAGCCGTCTCCGCAGCTTGTGCACCGTTCGGTGACAAATCAATCTTTTGCTTGAGAAATAATCAACGTTTGCTGTAATCTCGTAGACGATAATAAAGTGAGAGGAACATGACATGAAGATCTCGTACAATCCCGATCAGGAAATCGTTGCTGCCGTAAAAGAGGGCCTTGAGCGCACAGGTGGATATTGCCCGTGCAGGCGCGATAGAACTGAAGACACGAAATGCATGTGCAAGGAATTCCGCGAGCAAATCAAGGACCCCGAGTTCGAGGGCTTCTGCCACTGCCTGCTTTACTACAAATCACTCGAAGATTAGCCTTTACAGCCTAATATCGTTTGGCTTGGAAGGTCGACTGATCGCACTAACACCTCGAGTCGCGGCGTATGTTGTATCATGTCCATTAATTGGAACATGAAATAAGGAGCTGCAATGACACTGAAGGAATCAATCTGCGAAGCTGCTGAGGCTCTCAATTTGCGTCTCGAAGGGCGGAAACCCGAGATCGGCATCATCCTCGGTTCGGGCCTTGGCCCTCTGGCTGAACAAGTTGAAGATGCAGTCTACATTCCTTTTGGCGAAATCCCGCACATGAAGCGTTCGACGGCAACGAGCCATGTTGGGCGATTCGTATGTGGCAACTTGGCAGGGAAGTGCGTCGTGGTGATGCAGGGGCGCATTCATGGCTATGAGGGGTACACGCCTCAGGAGGTTGCATTTCCCGTTTGGGTCATGCATGCAATTGGCGTGCAAACGCTTGTTACGACGAACGCCGCCGGCGCTATCAACGAGAGATTCAATGTTGGTGATTTCTGCATCATGAACGATCACATCAACTTCACGGGTCGCAACCCTGTTGTGGGCACCGACCCAGATGAGATCGCGTTCAGATTCTTCTCGATGAAAGATGCGTATGATCCAGATCTTCGCGAACTTGCATTGCAGATCGCGAAACGCGAAGAAATAACGGTTCATGAAGGCGTTTACCTTGGATTGCTTGGCCCAAGCTTTGAGACGCCTGCAGAAATCAGGGCATTCAGGGCTTGGGGTGCTGATACCGTTGCGATGAGCGTCTGCGAAGAAGTGATTGCGGCAAGGCATGTCGGCATGAGGGTGTTCGGGATGTCCCTGTGCTCCAACATGGCCTGCGGTATCGAGGGCGCATCGCCGTCAGACGAGGAGGTTTTCGAGGTTGCGATGAGGCGTGTGCCTGATTTCTGCCGGTTGATAATCGAACTCGTGCGTGAGATGTAGGTTCTTCTTCGAGCGGAAATCATAGTATCAGGCCCGCTTTCAACGAACCCTTTCATCGTTTTGCGCAATTAATCAGATGTAGTAATCGAGTTGATGAAACGCGTGCCTTTTCACGTTCAATTGACTCGCTATAATTGTCTCGTCATGCAAACGAACAACAAGGGTGAAACGCATGTCAAAAGAGATCATCGTCGTTCAAGGGAACGGCATATTATCTGGTGAAGTATCTATTTCAGGGGCAAAGAATTCTGCCCTGAAGCTCATGGCTGCAACGATTCTTGCACGTGGCGAATGCGTCATTCGCAACGTGCCGCTCATCTCTGACATCGAAGTGATGACCGAGGTGCTCACTTGCCTGGGCGCGACAGTCGGACGCAACGGGCATGTAGACAGGGACGAGCATGTCGTCTCAATCGACACCTCGACGGTCGAGTCGCGCGAAACGCCTTACGAACTCGTTTCGAAGATGCGTGCAAGCATTGCGGTGCTCGGTCCGCTCATCGGGCGGTTCGGCGAAGCATCAGTTGCCATGCCCGGTGGTTGTCAAATCGGAGCGCGTAAAATCGATATGCACCTCAAAGGTCTTGAAGCGCTTGGTGTCGAGTTCTCCGTCGATCATGGCTATCTGAAAGCAAAGACGCCAAACGGCTTGCATGGAAACCATGTTGTCCTTGATTTCCCAAGCGTCGGCGCAACTGAGAACCTGCTTATGGCTTCAGTTACGGCCGAAGGCACGACGATCATCGAGAATGCTGCACGTGAGCCTGAAATCGTTGACCTGTGCAATATGCTCAACGAGATGGGTGCTCGAATTTCTGGGTCTGGTTCGATGGTCATCACCATCGAAGGTGTTGCGCTTGATGACTTGCATCCTTGCGACCATACGACAGTGGGCGATCGCATCGAAGCGGGCACGTTCCTCGTTGGGGGCGCCCTCACCGGTGGACCGCTCACAGTTAACGGGATCGATCCGTCTTTCTTGCGCATGGCGATTGTGAAACTCAGGGACATGGGTTGCACGGTTTCCGAAAGCGAGAATTCGATCACGGTTTCGCGCGACAAGCCTCTGAGTCCTGTGGACATCCAAACGTTGCCTCATCCAGGTTTCCCAACCGATCTCCAGGCTCAGTTCATGTTGCTGGCTGCTTGCGCTGAGGGAACATCGGTCATCACCGAGAACGTCTTCGAGAACCGTTTCATGTTCGCTTCCGAAATAGCTCGCATGGGTGCCGATATCGTCATAGACGACCATCATTCGCTCGTGCGGGGCGTCAAGCAACTTCAAGGCGCACCTGTCGAGTCAACTGACCTACGAGCGGGAGCGGCGCTTGTGCTCGCTGGAATCGTGGCTGAAGGCGAGACGAAGGTCTACAAGATCGGTCACATCGACCGTGGTTACGAGGATTACGTCGGAAAGCTCCAATCTCTTGGTGCTGATGTCAAGCGTGTGAAACAAGGGTAGAAATCCCGATGGTAATCCGCAGGAAAAAGGGTTTCACGGCCAAGCAATCCAAACGCACATCACGCAAGATGAGCGATTCAACGTATGGCACTCATGTTGACCGTGGGTCCCATGCTCGAGGACGCGTGCAAAATGCGAGCTCGGTTTCGTTCTCGAATTCACGTGCTGCAAATCGTGCGTCGCGGGGGGTCGTGGACACCATTACCCCAAACACTTCGTCGGGCGAGAGCCAGGCTGCGTATCGTCAGCGTACGCGTCAGACTCGCTACATCGAAGATGTGCAGCGCAAAGCAAAGCGCCGCAGAGTGCTCACGTTCGTCATTGCTGCGTT
>JAZLCO010000083.1:0-2114 GCA_045614225.1 Eggerthellaceae bacterium
GGCGGTCATGAGCTCGAACTCGGTCGGATGCTCGCCGGAAATCTCAGCCATCGCCTCGGAATGTTCGCGCACGAACAACGTGATATCGCGCAGGGCATCTGACGGGATGTTTTCCCCGTTCACGCGAATACGTTCTTCGAATTCGATGATGTAGGGACTCGTGAACAGCCCCGTTCGGTACCCGCCTTCTTGTAGAATGCTCGCGATGTACGCACAGGTCGACCCTTTCCCGTTCGTCCCGGCGACATGCACGAACTTCAGGCGGTCCTGAGGTCGGCCCATCCGTTCGAGCAGTTCGGTTATGCGCTCAAGACCGGGCCGCACTTTCTGCCAACGCGGTTCGTTGATATAGGCAATCGGATCGAACATTTCCATGCTTATCTCCTTCATGCTGCCGAAGTTTTGGGGGCTCTCCCCTTTTCATCGGCAACGTCAACGCGCGTCACTGCTTGAGCAATTGCCCCAGCGTGACGAAATCGTTTTCAAGCGCCTCCCACTTCGAATGATCGTAGATGGCTGCAGCCGGATGGTAGATCGGGAACACCTTGAACCGGCCCGCCATCATGAGCTTTCCGTGCAAGCCCGTGATGCCACGATCGGTCTTCAGGATGAACTTCGTGGCGAAGTTGCCCAACGTCACGATGAACTCGGGGTTAATCGTGCGCGTCTGCTCGCGCAAGTACGGCGTGCAGATTTCGATCTCCTCAGGGCGCGGGTCGCGGTTTCCAGGTGGGCGGCACTTCAACACGTTCGCGATGAAGACGTCCTCGCGTTTCAGACCCGCGATTTCGAGCAGCGTGTTCAGGTTCTGCCCCGCCTTCCCCACGAAGGGAATGCCCTGCAAGTCCTCGTTCTTTCCAGGCGCCTCGCCCACGAACAGGACGCGGGCATCAGGATTACCATCGCCGAACACCGTTTGGGTGCGCGTTTCGCACAGCGCGCATTTGCGGCAATTGGCAACTTGCGCCTGAAGCTCGTCGAGCGGAATGTGAGGTTTGGGCATGCGCACTTCGCTAGACATAGACGCGCTCCAATCTGTGCGAGAACCCAATGGCGATCTCGTAGGGAATGGTGTCAAGCTTGTAGGCCATCTCGTCGATGGTCACTTCGGCGATGCCCTGGCTTCCCACGATGATGACCTCGTCGCCAACCTGCGGATCAATTCGCTCACGCGCGCCGTAGCTGCGCATATCGACCTCGAACATGCATTGGTCCATGCAGATGTTGCCGACTTGGCGGAAATAGCGGCCGTTCATGATGAAGTCGGTGTTGCCCGACAGGTTGCGACGTAAACCGTCGGCATAGCCGATTGGCACCGTGCAGATCTTGACCGAACCAGGGCTGCGGTAATGAAGGCCATACGAAACGCCTTCGCTCATGGGAACGAAGCGCGTATCGGTGATGCGCGCATGCACGCTCATGGCAGGCTTGAGGTCGGCCACATCGCGCGTCTCGGGACACGGATGGAACCCGTAGAGCGCAAGCCCGCATCGGACCATGTCGAAATGCACGTCGGGATAGCGGTACGTCGCCGCTGTATTGGCGGCATGTACGATTCCCGGATCGAACCCTGCAGCTTGCATACCCTGCAACGCCTCGATGAAATGCTTGGTTTGAATCTGCATTTCGAACGGGTCGGCATCATCGGCTGTCGCGAAATGCGTGAACGCGCCCTCGAGCTCGAGCGCGCGATGGAAACTGACCTGATAGAGAAATTCAACTGCTTCGTCGAAGCGCACGCCAATGCGGTTCATGCCCGTGTTCACCGCCAGATGGTATGGAGCCTTCATGCCGTGCAAATCAGCAGCTTCCGCATAGGCGATGGCGTATTCCGCGTTGTAAATCGTGGGCGTCACGTTGTAGCCGAGCAGAAGCGGAATCGATGACGCAGGAGGTTGGGCCAAGATTAGGATGGGCGCCCTGACGCCCGCCTTGCGCAATTGCATGGCTTCGTCGATGTTGGAAACAGCCAAACGGTCGGCGCCTGCGTTCAGCATGACCTTCGACACCTCAGGAGCACCGTGACCGTAACCGTCGGCTTTCACGACGGCCATCAAGCGCGTGCGCGAACCAAGATGGCGACGCACATCGGCGACGTTGTGGCGGATAGCGCC
>JAZLCO010000084.1:0-2630 GCA_045614225.1 Eggerthellaceae bacterium
TGGCTGCGACCATGGCGGGGTAGAGGTAGAAGAACACGGTCGAGATGCCCGCATTCATTCGCTCGACGGCGAAGAAATAGAGGAAGGCTGACGCGAAGTAGAAGATGGCTTGAATGTAGACTGTGCGCTGGCGGCTGACCAGGCGCTCCTTGCGCCATATGAGCATGAAGATGCCGAGCAGCACCGTCGAGCACATGAAGCGCAGGATCACCGCTTCATGCGAGTCCATCCCCGTGGCGTACAGCAGCTTGCCGAAGATGCCCATCGTCGAGTACAACACCGCCTGCAACACGGCGAATGCGTAGCCGATGACGTGCCCGTTGTCGCCGCTGTTGTTGTCGATGTTTTCTTCCATAGGTGTAATTATAAGCAAAACCCTCGTGAATCTTGGCTTCTTGGGACGCATCATGTGCTTGGGGCGCAACTCGACGCCATCACGGCGCGCCTCATGTACAATTGGCACGCAAGATTGAACCGAAACTGCTCGAAGGAGTTTTACATGATTCGCGAACTGGTCACTGACGAGGAACTGCTGGCAAAGCCGTGCGAGCCGGCGACGGTCGAGGATGCCGAGCTGGCACAGGATTTGCTCGACACGCTCGAGTCGATCGAGGACGGCGCCTGTCTGGCTGCCAATCAGATTGGCGTGCCGAAAGCCGTCATCGCCTACAAGAACGAGAAGGACCGCACGCATGTCATGTTCAACCCTGCGATGAAGCGCGCACTACGCCCGTACCGCACCGAGGAGGGTTGCCTCACGCGCGAGGATACGACGAAGGTCACGCGTTACGACCAGGCCACCTTCACCTACCAGGAGCTCGTCGACGGCGTGCTGATCCCGCGCAAGAAGGAATGCCGCGGCTGGACCGCCCAAATCCTTCAGCACATGATTGACCACTGCAACGGCAAGTTGATCTAAAGGGGGCGGGCCTGTCCCCAATGGCACGCCCCACCATCACACAACAAGGTCGAACACGAGGCGGATTGCAAACAGCACGATGACCACGAGCATGATGGGTCGTGCAATCGCCGAACCGCGCTGGGTGAAGCTGCGCGACCCAATCCAGTTGCCAGCGATGTTGAAAGCACCGGCGGCGATTCCCAGCGGTAGCAGCACGGTTCCGTTCACGAGGAACACAGCCAACGCCGCAGCGTTAGTCGACAGGTTGATGGCCTTCGTGGTGCCGGCGGCTGTGCGCACGTCCTGATGTGCGAGCGCAGTTAAAGCCAGCATGAGGAACGTGCCTGTGCCCGGGCCGTAGAACCCGTCGTACACGCCGATGGCAAGCGCGACGGCGGCTGTGATGGCCAGCGCCCGTCCACGTGGGATCTCCGTTTTCGAGAACACGTCGAGGTTCTTGGTGCGCAGCACGAAGAACGCGACGAACGGCAAGATGACCAGCATGATCACCTTGAACGCCGAGTCGCCGGTGACAAGCGCCAAGTTGCTGCCGATGAACGAACCCGTCAGGCCGCAGGCGACTCCGGCGATGACGAACGCCTTCACCATGTAGCCGTTGATGGCGTAGCGGATAGTCGCAATCGTGGTGCCCATCGTCGATGCGAGCTTGTTCGTGGCGATTGCGTTGTGAACGGGAAGGCCGGCGAAGATGAACGCAGGCAGCGAAATGAGGCCGCCGCCTCCGGCGATCGAGTCGACGAACCCTGCTATGAATGCCAAGGGGCAGACGATCAGGAATTCCACGTTGCGTTCGACCTTTCCTCACATGCTTTTGCCGCAACGGAGACCGGGTCTCTGTTGCAATGCTCGCTGCATGATAGCGTAAAAGACGCTCCTGTACATGAAGCGCATGTTAAGCGGGCCGTTGAGGTTGCCCCCAACGGCCCGTAGTTGTCAACCTGATTCAGCTGGTTCCAGCTGCTCTTATTCGAACGGGAACTTGTAATCGAGCGAGAGCTTGTCGCGCAGTTCGACGAGCTCCTTCTGAACCGACTCGCTGACGGGCACGCCCTTGTCCTTGCGGTCGAGCCAGGCCAGGTACTCTTTTTCGCCGGCGGTGTAGATGCGGTCGTAGCCCGGAGCCTTCTTGGAAGCGCGCAGCGCACGGCAGATGTCGCCGGCGATCTTCTTGAACTCGTCGCGGCCGACGAACGCGTCGGGGTCGACGACGAAGAAGAAGTGCCCGAGGTGGTACATCTGCGGCGAACCGTCGGGCGCAACGCCCGTGAGCGCCTTCATGAACTCGCCGCCGGACAGCGCTGCCGAGAGGATCTCGACGACAGCGGCATAGCCGTAGCCCTTGTAGCCGCACATCTCGTCGCCAGGGCCGCCACCCAACGGCGCCAGCGCGGCCGTGCCGTCGACGAGCATCTTCAAAATCTCCTGCGAGTCGGTGACTTCGCTGCCGTCGGCTGCGACGACCATGCCAGCGGGCGTGTCCTTGCCCGAGCGCGCCCAGTACTCGATCTTGCCGCGCTGCACGATGGAGGTGGCGCAGTCGATGCAGAAGGGGAACTCCTCGTCGGTGGGCAGCGCAAAGGTGAGCGGGTTGGTGCCCATCATGTTCTCCACGCCGAAGGTGGGGGCGATGGACGGGCGCGCGTTGGTGCCGGTCAGGCCGATCATCCCCTGCTTGGAGGCCATGGTGGCCCAGTAGCCCGCGATACCG
>JAZLCO010000085.1:0-87623 GCA_045614225.1 Eggerthellaceae bacterium
GTTCTACTCTCCCTTGACGTGAAGGGGCACAGCGTTCCCCGGGAGCTGGGTGCCATTTTGATAAGTGGCCCACAGCCCCCGGGGAACGCTGTGCCACCCATCTCATCATATTAGGCAGAAACCCTCTCTGTTTCTGCCTAATTATAAGCAGAATTCGGCAGCAAACAGCAAGTCAACTGAGGTTAATTCACCATCCTCAAATTTGCTGCCTAATGCACGTGATTGAATGATTTCGAGGGTAAATGAGAGAGAAGGAGGTGTTCTATGGCTAAACAGCTAGTCGTAGACCCGAAGAAGTGCGTTGCATGCCGCACGTGCGAGCTTGTCTGCTCGTTCAAGCACAACGAGGAGTTCAACCCGCGCCTGAGCAACGTGTCCGTGTTCCATTACGAGGAAGCGGCCATCACCGTGCCCATCATGTGCATGCAGTGCGATGAGGCCAGCTGCGCGGCGATCTGCCCGACCGGTGCGCTCAAGCGCAACGCCGAGGGCGTCATCACGCACGACGCCAACAAGTGCATCGTCTGCAAGATGTGCGTCAGCGCATGCCCGCTGGGCAATGTTTCGTACTCGGTTGCCAAGAAGAAGATCTTCAAGTGCGACCTGTGCGACGGCGAGACGTGGTGCGCAGTCCACTGCCCGACCGGTGCGATTTCCGTCGTCGACCCCGACGAGGTCCCCGACAAGAAGAAGCTCGCCGCTGACAAGCTCAAGGCAGCTGTTGAGGAGGTGTGTGCATAATGACACGCGGAAACGGCTGGATCGGAACGATCCTTCGCGTCAACCTGACCGAAGGCACCATCAAGAAAGAACCGCTCAACATGCAGGACGCCAAGGACTACGTCGGCGCACGCGGTTTGGGCACCAAATACTACTGCAACGAAGTCGACCCGAAGGTCGACCCCCTGTCGCCCGAGAACAAGCTCATCTTCATGACCGGCCCGCTCACCGGCACCGCCGCATGCTCTGCCGGTCGTTACGAGGTTGTCTCGAAGGCACCGCTCACGGGCATCATCGGCGCTGCCAACTCCGGCGGCCACTTCGGCCCCGAGCTCAAGTACGCTGGCTATGACGGCATCATCTTCGAGGGCAAAGCCGAGACGCCTGTCTACCTGCACATCGACGACGAACTGGTCGAGCTCCTTCCGGCTGATGACCTGTGGGGCCAGGGCGTGCACCCCGTGACTGAGGCCCTCGAGGCCAAGCACGGCAAGGTCCACGTGGCCACCATCGGCCGTCCGGGCGAGCGCATGATGCTGTACGCTGGCGTCATGAACGACAAGAACCGCGCTGCCGGCCGTGGCGGCATGGGCGCCGTCATGGGTTCGAAGAACCTCAAGGCCGTCGTCGTGCGTGGCACGGGCGGCGTGAAGGTCGCCAATCCTGAGAAGTTCATGGAGGAAGCCACCAAGGCCCGCACCATGCTCCGCGCACATCCTGTCACCGGCGAAGGCCTGGCTGCCCTCGGCACCGAGGTCCTCGTGAACATCGTCAACGAGGTCGGCGGCCTGCCGTTGCACAACGGCCGTGACGGCTCGTACTGGGACAAAGCCGACGACACGTCCGGCGAGCGTCTGGTCGAGACACACCTCATCAAGAACCAGGGCTGCTTCGGCTGCACCATCGCCTGCGGTCGCGTGACCAAGATCGAAGGCCGCGGCGACCTTGACGGCTTCGGCGAAGGCCCCGAGTACGAGGCCGGTTGGTCCTACGGCGCCGCCTGCGGTGTCAACGACATCGGCGCCATCGTCAAGGCCAACTTCATCTGCAACGAAGAGGGCATGGACCCGATCACCCTCGGCTCGACCGTCGCCTGCGCGATGGAGCTCTTCGAGATGGGCGCCATTCCCGAGTCCGACATCGGCTTCCCGCTGCGCTTCGGCGACGCCGAGGCCATGGTCAAGCTGACCCAGATGTGCGCCGACGGCGAAGGCTTCGGCAACATCATCGGCCTGGGCTCGTATCGTCTGGCCGAGAAGTACGGTCATCCTGAGCTCTCCATGTCCACTAAGAAGCAGGAAATGCCGGCTTACGACGGCCGCGCCATCCAGGGCATCGGCCTCGAGTACGCCACCTCGAACCGTGGCGGCTGCCACGTCCGCGGATACATGATCAGCCCCGAGGTCCTCGGCATTCCGGTCAAGCTCGACCCGCAGGTCACCGAAGGCAAGGGCGCTCTGCTCAAGACCTTCCAGGACCTGACGGCGCTGTGCGACTCGACGGGCATCTGCCTGTTCACCACGTTCGGCATCGGCCTGCCCGAGATTGCCGGCCAGTACCGCGAGGCCGTGGGCTCCGACGAAACAGACGAAGAGATCCTGCTGAAGGGCGAGCGCATCTGGAACGTTGAGAAGCGGTACAACATCGAGGCAGGTGTCGAGAAGGACACCCTGCCGCCGCGTCTGCTGCGCGAGGCGCTGCCGTCCGGCCCCGCCAAGGGCAAGGTCAACGAACTGCAGACGATGCTCGCCGACTACTACGCGGCCCGCAACTGGACGTCCGATGGCATCCCCACCCAGGAGAAGCTCGACGAGCTGAACCTGACGTACTAGTTACAGAGAATCGGGTCGGAGGGGCTGTCCCCTTCGACCCGACTTCGAACGGAGCTACCTATGCTCGTCAAGTTCTTTGCAACATATCGCCAGATCACTGGCTGCAAAACATGTGACGTTCCCGCGCCTGGGAGCGTCCTTGCGCTTATGGAAGACCTTTCCGAGCGTTGGCCCGAGTTCCGTAACCTCATCTTGAACGAGGACGGCACCGACAAGGGCGACGACGTCATCATCATGGTCAACGGCCGCCATATCGAGCATCTCGACGGCGTGTCCACCAAGCTGACCGAGCAAGACTACGTCGCCATAACCCCGTTGGTCGCCGGTGGGTAATGAGTCATTGGGACTGTCCCAACGACTCATTGGAAAACGAGGTATCTATGACCGAAGTCGATCATGCCTCGAAGATTGCTGAGATCATCGAGGCGTATCCTGTTGACCAGCGTTTTGCACTTGCTGCGATGCAGGACATGCAACACGCATTCAACTACATCCCCGAAGAAGGTCTTGCAGCGCTAGCCGAATACCTTGGCTGTCCGCAAGCCCAGCTGTACTCCATGGCGACGTTCTACAAAGCGTTGTCGCTCACTCCAAAGGGCGAGCACATCATCAAGATCTGCAACGGCACGGCATGCCACCTGCGCGGTGCCATGAACCTGGCCACCGAGCTCAAACGCGACCTGGGAATCGAACCCGGCGAAACCACGGAAGACGGCGAGTTCTCAGTCGAGCTCGTCAACTGCTTGGGTTCGTGTGCGCTCGCTCCTGTCATGGTCGTCGACGGCAACTATCACAACAAACTGCGCGTCGAGCAGATTCCCGGCATCATCGAAAGCTATGCCGCATCTGGAGCCGAGGAGGTGACCGCAAATGATTAACGGAACCGAGAGGATCCTCGTCTGCTGCGGCACCGGCTGCATCGCGAACGGCGCACTCGGCGTGGCCGACGCCATCGAACGCGAACTTGCCTCGCACGGCTTGTCCGACGAGGTGAAAGTCGACGTCAGCGTCGTGCGCACAGGCTGCTCGGGCGAATGCGAGCAAGGCCCCATCGTGCGCTTCATGCCACGCGACCTCATGTACTACCGCGTGAAGGAACGCGATGCCGCAGCCATCGTCGAATCACTCGAAGGCGAACCCGTCAAGAAGCTTCTCTTCAAGAAGGACGGCGAAACCTACGAGCACATGGACGACAACCCCTACTATGCCTTGCAGCACAAGGTCGTGCTCAAGGACGTCGGCATCATCGACCCGCTATCACTCGACGACTACATCGCACGCGGTGGCTACGAGGGCCTGAAGAAGGCGCTTGCCATGACGCCCGACGAGATCATCACCGAAGTCGAGAAATCCGGCCTGCGCGGCAAGGGCGGCGCCGGCTTCCCCACCGGGCGCAAATGGCGCACAGCCGCCGGCTACGATGTCTTCCCCAAATACATCGTCTGCAACGGCGACGAGGGCGACCCCGGCGCATTCATGGACGGCTCGACGATGGAGGGCAGCCCGCATGCCGTCATCGAGGGCATGATCATCGGTGCGCTCGCCATCGGCGCCGAAGAGGGCGTCCTCTACATCCGCGACGAATACGCGCTCGCACGTGACCACATCCAGCACGCCATCGACGACGCGTATGCGGCCGGCATCCTGGGCGAGTCCATCTTGGGCACCGACCACAAGCTCGACCTTTCCATCGTCCGCGGCGGCGGCGCATTCGTCTGCGGCGAGTCGACGGCGCTCATGGCGTCGATCGAGGGCCGCGTGGGCGAGCCGCGCGCCAAGTACATCCGCAGCGTGCAACGCGGCTTGTTCGACCACCCGACGGTGCTCAACAACGTCGAGTCGCTCGCTTCGATCCCAACCATCCTGCGCGAAGGCGGCGAGGCGTACGCCCAGGTGGGCACCGAGCGCTCGAAGGGCACGAAAGTGTTCGCCATGGTCGGCAAGGTCAAGCACACGGGCCTCGTCGAGGTCCCCATGGGCACGACACTGCGCACGCTCATCTACGACATCGGCGGTGGCATCATCGACGACCGTCCATTCAAGGCCATTCAGACCGGCGGCCCGTCGGGCGGCTGCATCCCTGAAGAGCTGCTCGACCTTCCCGTCGACTTCGACACCCTCGTCGAATACGGCGCGATGATGGGCTCGGGCGGCATGATCGTCATGGACGACCGCTCGTGCATGGTCGAGGTCGCGCGTTATTACGTCGACTTCCTGTGCGAGGAAAGTTGCGGCAAGTGCACGCCGTGTCGCGAGGGCCTGCGCCAGATGCGCGCCATCCTGACCGACATCTGCGAAGGCCGCGGCAAACCAGGCGACATCGAGCTGCTCGAGCGCATCGGGCGCACGATGCAGGACGCATCGCTTTGCGCCCTTGGTCGCACGGCACCGAATCCCGTCATGACCACCATCAAGTTCTTCCGCGACGAGTACGAAGCGCACATCGACCGCAAGGAATGCCCTGCAGGCGTCTGCGCCGAGCTGACCCAGTTCGCCATCAAGCCCGACGCTTGCACGGGTTGCGGCTTGTGCTCTCGTGCATGCCCTGCCGGCGCCATTTCGGGCGACCGCAAGGAAGTGCACGTCATCGATCCGGCCAAGTGCATCGCCTGCGGCAGCTGCCGTGAGGCGTGCCGCTTCGATGCGGTGCTGACCGAAAGGAGGCCCGCATGAGCGACATGATCACCGTGACCATTGATGGTATCGAATGCACCTGTGAAAAGGGCGAATACATCTACGATGTCGCTAAACGCAATGGCATCAAGATTCCGACGCTGTGCCGCCACGACGCGTTCGAAGACCACCGCGCATGCTGCCGCATCTGCATCGTGGAAGTCGAACAGCGCGGTCGCACCAAGGTCGTCACTTCGTGCGTCTACCCCATCGACGGCGAATGCGAGATTCGCACGAATTCCGAGCGCATCCAGGAAGAGCGCGCAGTGCTTTACGCGCTGCTCGGCCATCGCGCTCCCGAAGCCGAGCTCATCGGCAAGATGAGCCGCCGTCTCGATATGAGCGGATTCGAGCGTCTGGTGTCGATTGACAACGAGAAGTGCATCCTGTGCGGACTGTGCGTACAAGCATGCAACAGTCTGGGCACGGGCGCCATCTCGACCGTGCTGCGCGGCACGGAGAAGAAGGTGGCAACGCCCTACGATGAGCCTTCGAAGTTCTGTGTCGGCTGCCTGAGCTGCGCGAACGTTTGCCCCACTGGTGCCATCGAGTACTCGCAGACCGACACGACCCGCACAATTTGGCACCGCGATTTCGAGCTTCTGCACTGTGCGGAATGCGGTGAGGTCATGGGCACGGCCGAATCGGTGCGCCATGCAGTCGGCCCCGACGGCGAACTGCCGACCATCTGCGATGCGTGCCGCAAGAAGAAGCTCGCAAACGAGATGATGGCAACATATCGTTACGTGTAATCAGCAAACCTGGCTGGAAGGCCAGTCCCTTACGGCCAGGAAGCTGTTATGCGCCACCGCATAAGTCGAGTTGACCCCTCGCCGCGGCGGAAAGGATGAGCCGGAGCGCTTCCCAATACCCACAGCGCCCCGGCTCATCTATACTTTAACACCATATCAAACGCTAATGAACACAGTCATCATTAGAATGAGGAACTGACTATGAATTTCCCGCACCGATACGACCGCAACAAGATCGCCCTTTCCGAAGAGGAATGCGCCTCGCTTGCCGATAAGCGAATCGTTGTCGTCGGTTGCGGCGGATTGGGCGGTTCGGTCATCGAAGCACTCGCCCGCATAGGTGTCGGCCATTTGCGCGTCATCGACGGCGACGTCTTCGAAGAGAGCAACCTCAACCGACAGCTGCTCTGCACCGAGGACGTGCTTGGACGTGAGAAAGCCGTCGTGGCTGCTGAACGAATACGTGCAATCAATGGCAGCGTCGAAGTTGAACCCGTTGTTTCATATCTGGGCGAAGCGAATGCTGCTGCACTGTTCTACGGTGCCGACTGCGTTGTCGATTGCCTCGACAACCTCGAAGCGCGCTTCTGGGCAGCGCACGCCTGTCAGAACCTCGGGATTCCCATCGTGTATGGCGCCATCGCCGGCTGGTTCGGTCAGGTGTGCACAGTTTATTCGGGCGACTCCTCGTTCGCCTGCGCATATGGCGAGCCCTTCGAAAGCGGTGGCGAAAGCCAACACAAAAAGCTGGGCAACCTTCCCTACACCGCCTACGTCATCGCTGCCATTCAAGCTGCAGAAGCAGTGAAGGTCGTCTTGGGGAAACCGGGGCAAATCCGCAACCGCCTGCTCATGGTCGACTTGCTCGACGGTTCGGTCGATGACATGGAGCTGAGGTAACGCGCACCATGCTGACGGCAGACGCGAATCGAATCGACCTCGATTGCGGCATTTCATATGCACGCATCGCCTCTTGGCTCGACGATGAGCTAGGCCTTCCGCATGAGCGGGAATGCTGGGTCTATACCCTGGAAATGCAAATCTGCACCATCGCACTCGAGCCACTCGAGGACCGCCCGCTCGGAGCTGTCCGTCTCGAGCGATCTCACCTGACCGCACTCGGAGACCGCGACGCACTCGCCTCTTTCGAAAAGCTGTTCACACTGCGCTTCATCTCCGCAGGCGGGTGAGCTCAGCTTTCCGCTGCCTCGGTTTCCGAGTCTTTAGAAGGCGGCTCGAAACTCGCCAGCACCACAGCCGCCAGAATCAGAGCAATACCTGCCAGCTTTTGAGGACCTGCGCTCTCCCCATATGCGAAGATACCCAACACGCTGCCAACGAGCGGTTCGACTGTCGCGAACACCGCTGCCATGCTGGGGTCGAGATGCTCGAGCCCGAGCGTGTACAAGAGAAACGGCATGATGGTGCAAAGAACGCCTAGACCCACGTACCATGCGATTAGAACCGGATCGGTAGCTGCCACCGCAACGACAGCGCCCAAATCCCCAAGCGCAAGGCTTGCAGCAAAACCGAACACGAACGTGTAGAACGTGATTGTCAGAGAGCTGTAGCGATTGAGGGCAACCCTCCCGAAAATCGAATACAACCCGTAGAAAAAGCCTGACGCGATGCCAACCAGCAATACGAAGGGCGTCAGCTGAACTGCTCCTCCAAGCAAACCGGAGACCAGAACACAGCCTAAAAACGTGCAGGCGATTGCCAGCACTTTTCGCCCAGTCACACGCTCTTTGAAGAACAACGCCGACATGAGCATGACGAAGATGGGCGACGTGTACAACAGCACAACGGCAATGGACGCCTCGCTCATGGTCATGCACATGAAATAGCATACGTTGAACATCGTGACGGAGATGACACCCGTGCCGATGAACATCCAGATGTCTCGCAACCGAAAGCGCAGAAGATTCCGGTCAACGAAGAGAATGACGGCCAACATGCCGATGGCGCCGACCAGCATGCGCACGCATGTGATGTCCATTGCCGACAGCCCTACGGCATCGAGCTGGCGCACGAACAGGCTGATGCAGCCCCATAGCGCACCTGCCGCCAACACGCATACTGTTGCTTTCACCCGTGACATGCCGTCATGATACCGCATGCATCAGGCTCTGCTGGAAGCTCCGTCGTTTACAACAAGCAACGTGGGCAGAACAGACGTCGATTCAGCGCATTTGTTACAAGTTGTCGCGCACCCACTGGATATTGGAGGTGACGGTGGCGATGAGTTCTTCGGTCGAATCGAACTTGATCATGGGACGCAGATACTTGACGAACTCAATGGTGACGTCCTGGCCGACAAGGTCGCCTGAGAAGTCGAGGATGTGCACCTCGATGTTGGCTGTCGTTGCGGCTTCGAATGTGGGGGACACACCAACCGACACCGCCGCCTTGTAGCGAACGCCCGCAACGGTCGCGTACGCCGCGTAAACACCTTCGCCGAGCACGCGGTCGTGAGGCTTCACAAGCAAGTTCGCCGTCGCGAAGCCCATGTCGGTCCCCTCGCCGCGCCCACGCTGCACCGTCTCGCGCAGCGAGTACAGATGGCCAAGCAGGCGATTGGCCTCATCGAGCTTGCAGTCGAGCAGCAGCAAACGAATACGCGTGGCCGTAATGGGCGCCCCATCGGCGCTCACAAGCTGGTGCGGGTGAATCTCGCAACCCACACGACTGCCCCATTCCTGCAACGTGACCACCGTGCCGGCTGCCCGCGCACCGAACCTGAAATCCTCGCCCACATGCATGTGCGCGGGAACTCCTTTGGGGAATGCGGTCTCGAGGAACTCTTCGGGACTCTTCGTGTAGAACTGCTCGTTGAACGGGATGACAACCACGTCGTCAACGCCCGACGTCTCAAGAGCCGCCAGACGATCGGCATTGCGCATGAGCTTCTTCAACCGGTCGGGATGGAACACTTCGTCGGGATCGATGTCGAACGTGATGGCGATAGCACGATTCCCTATCGGCCGCGTGCTCACGGCTTGGTCGATAAGATACCGATGTCCTGTGTGCAGACCGTCGAACACGCCGAACGCGCATGACGCGCCCACGAGCACTCCCCAGTCGAATGATTCATTTGCAATGTAAAGCGCCATCCGCAATCCTGTCTAAATGAGTCACTTTGACTGACAAAGTGACTCATCCGATTATAGGCAACTTATCCATCGCGAGCAGGAACAAACGGCTTGCACTGTGACCGATTTGTCTATTGCAGGCACTAATAGCCAGCGCTACAATCCATAATTGTACTGTTTCAGGGCGAGGTGAAATTCCTCACTGGCGGTAATCGAGCGGCAATACCGTCTCGTAAGTCCGCGACCCGGGCAAGCGCATTGCCTGGCTGATCCGGTGAAAATCCGGAACCAACGGTTAAAGTCCGGATGGAAGAGACAGGAGGATACCTATGTCTACGTATGCGCAGAATCAGAACGGCCAGATCCAGAACACGAACCGGTGGAGCACCAAGCAGTTGGTGACCATGGCGCTCATGTGTGCCATCGCCATCCTGCTGAGCTTCCTCGAGTTCCCCATCTTCCCGGCCGCATCGTTCCTCAAACTTGACATCTCCTTCGTGCCGTCAGCCGTCATGGGCTTCGCCTACGGCACCGGCCCCGGCATCCTTGTGGGCGTTGCATGCGCCGTAGTGCACGGCGCCATCACGGGCAATTGGGTGGGCTGCCTGATGAACATCATCGCCTGCTGTGCGTTCGTCATCCCTGCAGCGGCCATCTACAAGCGCAACCGCACGTTCAAGGGCGCCATGGTCGGACTCATCATCTCGATCGTATGCTTGGTCGTAGCCGCCATCATTGCAAACCTGGTCATCGACCCCGCGTTCTACGGCATCCCGTTCGACGTGGTGAAGGGGCTGATCGTGCCAGCTATCCTGCCATTCAACATCATCAAAGGCGCGGTAATCGCCGCGTTGACAGGCATCGTCTACAAGAGCATCTCAAACCTGATCACACCAAAAAAAGACCAGGTGAAAGGTCGCTAATAGCAATTGCACCGGCTAGTTGTAAATTCAATTGGCACATAGCACTAACCCCAGACTAGACAAGGAATGCACCACTCCATGCCTATCATCGATTTCAGCAACGTACGGTTCAGCTACGACGGAAAACGCAATGCACTTGACGGCGTGACGCTCGCCATCGAGCCTGGCTCGTTCGTCTGCGTGCTCGGCGGCAACGGCAGCGGCAAGTCGACGCTCGCCAAGCATATCAACGCGTTGCTCGCACCCGATGAGGGGCACGTGCGAGTGCTTGGTCGCGACACGTCCGAACCCGAAAACGTGTTCTTCGTGCGGAGCAACGCGGGCATGGTGTTCCAAAACCCTGACGACCAAATCGTCGCAAGTGTCATTGAAAACGATGTAGCATTTGGCCCTGAAAACCTCGGCGTGCCCACCGACGAGCTACGCTCACGCGTGACGACGGCGTTGGCTCAAGTGGGCCTTCGAGGCTTCGAGAAAAAGCAAACCGAAACGCTTTCAGGCGGCCAAAAACAACGAGTCGCCGTGGCAGGCGTCCTCGCCATGGAACCGCAGATTCTCATCTTGGACGAAGCCAGCGCCATGCTCGACCCGCGCGGACGGGCTGGCCTTCTGCGCGTGTGCCGCGAGCTGAACTTCGCAGGCCTCACCATCGTGCTCATCACGCATTTCATGGAAGAGGCGGCGCTCGCCGACCGCGTCATCGTGCTTGACGATGGCCACGTAGCGCTCGACGGTACTCCCGAAGAGGTGTTGTTGCAGGCGAACCGCTTGGTCGAACTTGCGCTCGACGTACCATTTGCAACACAACTCAGCATGAAGCTTTCTGAGCTGGGCGTACCGGTGAAGGTACGTGCAGACGAAAGCGAACTCGAATCCGAGCTCATTGAGCTGTTCGCAAAACGAGAGGGCAGTTCTCCCGCTTCCGTGGAAGCGGTTGGGGAAACATACAATGGCGGAAAGCAAGATGATCATTCCCCCGCCCCTTCCGTCATTCGATTCGAGAACGTCTCGTTCACCTATGAGCCTATCTCGCAATCGCGCCGCAAGAAATCCTCAGTCGCACCCGAGGGCAAACAGGCTGATTGGGGGCGCTCGCCATCCGAGTATTGGGCGCTCAAGGACCTGACATTCGAAGTCCGGAAAGGCGAATTCTTCGGTATCGCCGGCCACACAGGCAGCGGGAAAAGCACGCTCATCCAGCTGGCAAACGGACTATTGAAACCCAACGAGGGCGCTGTGCACGTCGAAGGACGGTCGCTGGCCGACAAACGCATTGCGTCTGAAGCACGCCGAGACGTCGGAGTCGTCTTCCAATATCCCGAGCATCAGCTGTTCGCCGCAACTGTTTTCGACGACGTGGCGTTCGGTCCGAAGAACTTGGGTTACTCGACTGAACAAATCGAGGAAAGCGTTCGCACAGCCATGGAAATGGTGCACCTTGACCTCGACGAGCTGCGCGATCGTAACCCATTCGAACTATCGGGCGGACAGCAACGCCGCGTCGCATTCGCCGGCGTACTCGCCATGCAGCCGCACACGCTTGTGCTGGACGAACCCGTTGCCGGCCTTGACCCCCGTGCCAAACGGCGGTTCCTCGATCTTTTGGTCGAACTACGCGACAAGCAGGGGCTCACCGTCGTCGTTGTGTCGCATAACATGGACGACTTGGCGGAACTGTGCGATTACGTCCTCGTGCTCAACGAAGGACGCCTGTTTGCGCTTGGCAACCCGTCGACCGTCTTTGCCGATGAGCGCAAGCTCAAGGATGTCGGGCTGGGCGTGCCGCATGCCGTACACCTGGCGAACCGCCTCAAGAATGCAGGCATCGAGCTGCCAATCAGCCCCGTTCCGAGCTTTGACGAGCTGGCGTCTGCCATCGCGTCGGATCTGGCTGTGCAGGAAGGTCGCTAAGCCATGTCGCGAGGCGCCCTGTTCGGCCGATATTGGGAAGCAAACAGCCCCATCCACCGACTCGATCCACGTATGAAAATCGTGGGAACGGTTCTGCTTATCGTCACAGTGTTCTGCGCAGGGAACTTTCCTGCTCTCGGGCTGGTCGCATTGTGCATGGTGAGCATGTTCCTCATCGCCCGCGTGCCTCTGCTCCAAGCGCTGCGATCGATTGCGCCGCTTTCGTTCATCATCGTTCTCACGGCACTGTTCAACCTGTTCTACATCCAGGGGGGCACTGTCTATGCTGACTGGGGCTGGCTTTCCGTCAGCGAGGAGGGCGTACGTCAAGCGGTGTTCATGGCCATCCGCCTAACCTTGATGTTGCTCACGGGCAGCCTGCTCACGCTGACCACCACCTCGCTCGACATCACCGAGGCGCTCGAGCGTCTTCTCATGCCGCTTTCCCGCATAGGTGTTCCCGCCCATGAGTTTTCGTTGGTCATGGGAATCGCCTTGAAGTTCCTTCCCCAGTTCGCCGAAGAGTTCAGAGTCATCAGGGCGGCGCAGCTTGCGCGAGGCGCAAAGCTTGCAACAAGCCCCGTGAAAGGCGGTCTCGCAGGTTTGACGAGCCTTCTGATTCCACTGTTCACAAGTGCATTTAGACATGCTGACACACTGTCGTCGGCAATGGATGCACGTTGCTACCACGGCGCCGAAGGCCGCACGCGTTTGAATCCCCTCAGGTTCAGTCAGCGCGATGCAGCCGCCCTCGCCGCACTTGTCTTGCTTCTCGGCTTGACGATAGCCACAAGCTTGCTGCTCTAATAACGTATAGGGCTGTCGATCTCGACGCAGATGGTCACGAAAACAGTGTTTGCGTAAAAACGCACCTCAAATGGGTGGTTCGCTCACTATTTCCGCTTACTTCTCGGGAAAGAACGCCTCGAGCGCATTCTTTTCTGTGGGTTTGCCCACCAGCGAGCCGATGATCATGAGCACGAGCGCCACAGTGATGCCGATCGTGATTTGGTGCAGGCCGGCAATCTTGAACCCGAGCGCCATGGCCACGCAATAGGCCAGTGTGCCGCCGCCCATCGAAAGCAGTGCGCCCGCTTTGCTCGCGCGCTTCCAGAACAAGCCACCCACGAGCACCCAGCAAAACGCCGTCTCGAGTCCGCCGAACGCGAACATGTTGATCTTCCAAATCACATCAGGCGGCACGATGGAGAGCACGAACACGACAGCGCCAATGACGAACGTGACAACCTGGCTTGCGCGTACGACCGTGTTCTCAGGAGCACGCTCACCCTTCGCCTGCACATGGTGCAGCCACAAATCCTTGATGATGGCCGACGAACTGGCGATGAGCAAACTCGATACCGTGGATATGGATGCCGCAATCGGGCCGATGATAGCGATGCCCGCAAGCCAAGGCGGCAGGCTTTGCACGATGGCCGTCGGGATGATGTTGTCAACGCTTCCGCCGTAGTCAGCTAGGTTGCCGGTAAGAACACCTGCTGACAAAACACCGAGCGCCGTGACGCCGATCATCATGGCGCCGCAGATGACCGTGCCCCAAATCATGGCACGATGCAGCGACTTCGTGTCCTTGTAGCTCATGGTGCGCACGACGCTCTGCGGCAGGCAGAACGTGAACACGCCGACGAGCAGCCACTGTGTGAAGTACAGGCCGATGGGCATGTTGCCACCGGAAAGGGGTTCCATCATCTCGGGATGGTTCGTGGCGATCGTGTCCATGATGTTGGCATAGCCGCCTCCGGCAGACAGGATGCCGCCCGCCAGAACGACGATGCCGACGATCATGGCGATGCCGCACAACGCGTCCGTGAATGCCACGCCGCGGAAACCGCCGATGGTCGTGAACAGAATGACCGCGATGCCAAATATCGCAAGGCCCATGACGTAACTGTAGCCAGTCACCGCCTCGAAGAGTTTGGCGCCACCCACAAACTGAGCGATCATCGTCGTCGCAAAGAACAGGACAAGGATTGCAGCAGACAGTACAGCAAGCGCGTTGGACTGATAACGTTCGCGGATGACGTCGATGACCGTGACTGCACCGAGCTTGCGACTGACGAGCGCCATCTTCTTGCCCAGGATGCCGTAAAGCAGGAAGAGGGCGGTAACCTGGACTGTGGCCATGTAAACCCAGCCCCAGCCAATCGACCAAGCCTGGCCGGGACCACCGACGAAACTCGACACGCTGCCGTACGTTGCGATGGTCGTCATGGCCAACACGAACGGACCGAGGCTTCTGTTGCCGATGAAGTATTCGGTGACAAACCCGCCACCACCCGCCGCTGCTTGGCGACGCGCGAAGACGGCGATCACGAGAGCGATGACGAGAAAAAGCGCAACGGGGAGCAAGCCGGCGACCGCGATGCTATTCATGGCAGACCTCCCCTTCCGAATCGCTCACGCTGTTTTCGTCGTCAAGATCGAACCCGACGAACACTTTCTTAGCGAGCACAACAACCACGACAATCGAACAAATCCAGGTGCCTATCGTCCCACCGATAACCCAGAGCGGGGTGTGGAACAGCGTGATGTCGAACCCTGCGAGACCGAAGCCGCAGACAATCCAGACAACTATCGTGATAACGAGCGCAACGACCGTGGCAATTGCTTCGCGATTCGCCTGCTCGTGTTTCTGTTTGTACGAAAACATGCTTGAACCTTTCTTCCTACGCGCCAAAAGCGCATCCGCATTATATCGGGCAATCCTTCTCTGGTAGACTGGTATTGCATTTTTGTAGTGTGCTGTAGGGTTACTAAATGAAACCATCTTTCCAATTGCCTCGAACAAAGGACAAGCAATGCATTTGAAGATCCAAAAACGCAACGGACGAGAGTATCTCTCGGTCGTACAGAGCTATCGACAGAACGGCAAGGTTAAAACGCGCACCGTTGAGACGATCGGCTATGCCGACGCCTATGCTGACCGTTTCGAGGACCCAATAGCACATTTCCGCGAATACGTTGATCAGCTGAACAAGGGCGTCGTTGCGCAACGCCAGCCAATCGAGCTCTCGTTTGGACTCGAAGACGAAATCGATGCGGAAGCCACTCCCACCGCCCGCCTTGGTGCATCGATTGCGCTCGGATACCTCGACGCACTTGGCATCAGCGACTTCTTTCGCGCGCGTTCCGGGCGTGAAGGATTCCCGGACCACGCGGGGCGCGTTTTCGAAATGCTCGCAGTTGAGCGCATGATGCATGCCACGAGCAAACGCGAGTCATGGACCTCGCGCAAGTCCTTCCCGCGATCATGCGATTTCTCGTTCGGCGATGTATACCAAGCACTCGAGTGCTTTGCACGGGAAAGGACACGCATAGACGAATGCCTCGCCCGTCATTGGAGAAAGCTGTTCGGCTACCCCGCGCTTGATCGTCTCTTCCTCATTTGCGGTAGCTACGCCTTCCCCGTTGACGGTGGTTCCGAGCGTGCAAGCATCGCCGTTGCCATCAGCGGCGAAGGCGTGCCACTTGGCTACCACGACATGGCCGGCCGCCTCGAGCCTCAAACGTTCCGTGCAGCAACCGTTCAGTTGAAAAACCGCCTTGGAGCTTCGCGGGCCGTCATCGTTGCAGGAGGCTTGCGCGACCTTGACCCGACCATCGCCGAAATGTCTTTGACAGGCGATGGCTTCATCTTGTACCAGCGCGATTTCCGAAAGGTTCCCGACCTTGCCTCTTGGGCCGATGATGAAGGCGGATACACACAAATGGCTGGCGGTGTGCTCGTCAAATCGCGCACCTCGACCCGTATCATGCCTGACGGAACGCACCTGCCCGTGAAGGAAGTCATGCTCCGCGGAGGGGGTTACGCAACGAGCCATCGACATGCCGTTCTGGTCACAAGCGAACTGGACCTCGATTCGATGACGATAGTCCAGCTCTACCGCGAGCTCTGGCGACAAGCCGAGCCTTTCCAGCCACTTGAAGCGGATTTCTCGTCCGTGCCCTACCCCACTGCGTCGAGCAATCACATCCAAGCGCACTTCGCCATTTGCTACGCGGCGTTCTCCGCGCTCCGCCTCTTGCGAAAGAACATGAATTGGAGGCATAACGCTGCCGACAGCGCCGACGCTCTGCTCCGCATGGAAGGCATCTATTTGCAACAGAACTATTATTTGTTCAACTACCGCAGCGCCACTACCGACGATATCGAAGAATCAGCGGGCATTCCTCCCGCTCGACGCTTGCGCACGCGCGCCGAATTGCGCAGCGTGCCTGGCACGGTGCGCTCGTCTTTCGAGAATCGATAAACCGAAAGCGTGCTTTAGCGGTACGTTGCCTCGCCGTCATACATCGTCTTCGTGATGACCGAGAAATGGAAGATCGGTCGGTCGACGCGCAAGATGCGCATCGGGTTATGCGCAAGGCCCGCCGGCGCGAAGATGATCGACGATTTGGTAAGCAGATGCGGTTCGCCACCAATGGTGAACTCGATTTCGCCACCGAGGTCGGTTGGGTCATCAGGGTTCGAACCGATGAAACCAATAAGCTCGTCACAATCGTCGTGAACATGCTCGGTAAAGATGGGGTCACGATCGGGCACATGGTGGTACCATGCCGTGTTCATCTGGAAGGCGCCCGGCACAACCTGGCCGTCGATCCAGCAGATGCGCTGAGCGAACTTGTCATAGATCTGTTTGAACGCAGCATCCATCACTGGAGCCCCTGCCGCATCCTGCACGATGTTCGCTGCGTACGTTCCCGATTCGTTGTTCATGAAGGCCATGTTGGTGTCCCCTCCCCGTCAATTACGATGAGAATAGTTTACCTTTTCAACCAGGTTATTGGTATTACTCTAGACACCTAGTCAAATCTTGAAGAATTAGAGATGAGGTATTGCGCGGGCGGGTCATGTCAAGTAATATAACTTTCGCTGAAAACACGGGGTGTTAGCTCAGTTGGTTAGAGCGCCGGCCTGTCACGTCGGAGGTCGCGAGTTCAAGTCTCGTACATCCCGCCACGAAACTACTAGTCACCGCCCAATTTCGGGCGGTGATTTTTCTCTCTCGGGATGACCGCTGACCCCGTGGGTGCCCATGGAGTGCACACCGCGCGCATCGTTATACCGTAATCCTTATGATGCGAGCAGCATTTTTACCTGCACTTTTACTTACACTGCTATACGGCGACACCGCTGTCACTCAATTTCAGGACGTCACTTTTTCGCACCCGTATGACTGGTCTAAAGCCATGTGCGTCTTCTGCAACCGAACCCCATCCCTTGCATTCATCGCCGTAAGGGTCAAAGCATTCTGGCGTGGACTTCTTGCTTGCAGGAAGTCGCATCATCCAGCAAGCTCCCTTCTTCGAAATGCGTCCGTTGTTTTTGTACGATCCAAGACGGCGTCCAACATCGTGGGATTTCGCCACAGGCGTTGGCTGTGCTTCCCCGAGAGACATCGGGTTAAAGGCCCGCTCAGCTTCCTCGCGCGAAAGGATGTATGCATAGTCTGTGGTCTCGAAGTATTCTTTTGTCCTGCTGTGCTGTGTTCGCACTGTGTTGGACAGCAACGATGCTCTCTCCTCGTCGGAAAAGACCGTATCGAGGAAGCCAGAGTTGAGCCAAGTGCGAAGCTCGCAGTCCTCCCAGGTCGTCTTGTGGGCTTGGCTGTCTATGGGAAGACAGTCAATCACATCCTTCGTGATGAGGAGGAAGGAATCGTCGTCATCGCCGATTACCAGCCATTCAAGAGGGGCTTTTTGCCATTCGCTGTCTTTAGGGTAATGGCCGAATTCGATACAGGCGTACATACCAAGCGTGTTTGACGAAACTTCGAAGGGATTGGCCCCGCCCCAGCAAACGGGAATATAGCCTCTTTTCGATTGCGCGTTTCCCGACTTGAAATCATAGGCGATGCATACGGCTTCAGGCCGCTGATCGTCGGCTTGGAAACCCGCCTCGAAAGAGAAAGACGATACTGTTTTTTCGCCAGCGCATTCCAGTGCAGTCGCAAAGCGGCAGGCCGGCAACTCGAGGACTGAGCGAGAAATGAAATCTGCGATAGCGGAAGCGCTCGCCATGCGTGTAGAATCCCATTCCTCAACGGGCAAATCGACTCCATGGAGCGTTCTCTCTCGTGCAGCTTCCGCCCATTCTTCCAACACGTTTGAATAATCGAGCTCCTCGCCGTCATCGTCGACGACGAGCCAGTACCCGTCAGCATATGTCTCGCATCTGAAGTGGATTTTTTCACTGCTATCAAACCCGACAACAATATCAATGAACGCATCGCCGCTCCTCGTGATTAAGTCAACGCCAACCAGATGCTTCTTCGGCGTCGGTTTTTTTTCGACGACGAGCCCCGTCTTCTGCTCTTTCGGTTTGGAAACCACTTTTCCAGATGGGACGGCGATACGCTCCGCGGCTTTCGCCAGCTTCTTCTCCTCCAGCAAGTCGTGCAATGCGATCACGACGGGGTCTTCGAATGAGCCGATATTCGCAATCGCGAATTCCGCGAGGTTGTTGCCGACCTTCGCGCTAACCTTCTTCTCGTCAGCTAGTAGCTCGATTGACCTTTCGAGGACGGAACGCGATTTCTCCTTCGCTTTTTCTCCGACGGCCTTCATCCAGATTTTCCCGGGCTGGTAAGCGAGCACGGTGGCCCAAACTTCTTCGTCATCTGGAAGAAACCGAACAAAGGGGGTGTCAATTTGCGTTTTCGTTGTCATCCTCCCAGCTGAATTGACCAATTCGACTGTCGCATCCGAAACCCAGTAACCGACGTCGAGTGCGCCCTGCCCGAGTTTTTCGAGGCTCGACGGAAGTACGAACTTCTTGACTGAAGTGTTGAAGAACGCATCCTTTCCGATGCGCTTCAATCCTTCTGAGAAGGTGACTTCCTCGAGAGATTTGCAGCCGTAGAACGCTGTGTCGTCGATTTCCTCAAGGCTAGCTGGAAACGCGATGCTTCTTATCTTGCACCGACGGCCGTCGTTCTGGCCGTCAAATGCAGATACGCCGATTCGCTTGAGCGTGTTGGGTATCTCGATTTCGACTAGGTTTTTGCAATTGTAGAATGACTCGTTGCCGATAGAGAGAAGCCCTTCGGGAAGCGCCACCTTCTTTACCTGGTCCCTTCCCCAAAAACCGAAGAAAGCCTTGTCGCCAATAGCGGTAATTTCATTAGGCACTACTACGTTTTCAGCGTTTCCCGTATATCTAATGAGAGCACCATTATCGACGACGAAATCTGGAAGCTCAACGAAACCGTCTGGCCCAACGCTAACAAGCTCATCCTCGACATACAGCGCAAGGCACCATTCGCCGATGCGGCCCGGATCGTCAAGCCATTCGCCGTTGCCAATGAGCTTCTCCTCCGGAACCTCTACGACATCAAGGGTCGAAAACGCGTTGGCGAACTTCTTGGACCAGGAGCTGTACTGCAACCATTGTGGTTTTAGCTCGACCTCTTGAAATTCGTCCAAAGATACGGAAGGGAACTCGACCGCCTCACCAGTTACGATATTCCTGAGACTGACGCTTACAGCATCGGCGTTTCTGCCAACCTGCGGAGCATCGATAACCGTATACAAATCCCCTTGATACTCAATACAGATTCCGCGTTTTGGGTCAGTATGCACTGAATGGCTCATTCCTGCCCCAATCCCTTTATCTCCTTCAATAGCTCCAGCCCACGCTCGGTGAACAGCAAGCTCTTGTTGTGCTTCATGAACTGCTCCGAGCCGTGCTCGCTCACAAGACGTATGAGAACGGGGTCTGCCGAGAGCTTCGTGACGTAGATAAGCGACTCTTGCGAGTCCTCTCCGAAAGCACCGTCCAGAAATACGAAAGTGTTACCGAGACCGCTGGTCGCACGTTTTACGAGCTCTGCTTGCTTTTTGCATTCCCCGTTGAATGCTTCCTTTGCAGCGCCAAAACCGTCATCACCGCCTGAAGCCTTGCTGGCAACAGCCACTCGAACCGTCTCCAAGACACGCAGGCGCTCAGCTTTGATGACCGCCTTGTTACCAACTTGACCCCTAGGGCGTTTGCCGACCTCGCTCGCCGCAGCAACCGCTTCGATTTTGCTCGCCACAACCTGCGCTGGATCGGCGTTTTTCTTGAGCCGCGATTTCATGTCAAGCAAGTCTTTCCGGGCCAGCTTGAGCGCCTCTTCAAGCTCAATAGCAACGTGCGCGCGTTCGAGCATCGCATCTAGCAACAATCCAACCAGCGCCACCCTCTCGTCGAAGGAAGCGCCTGACGCGCGTGCCTGAATCGACGGGTCTGCAGTACCGGCGATGATGCTGGCAATCTTGTAATCGTCCTCGTATTTCCGGAACAGCTCGTAGTACACGCTGAAGTCCTGCGAAACCTCGTCGTCTTGAAGGTACCTGCCCGGAAGCGATGCGGGAGCGACCATCCCCTCGGCCTCGTAAGCCTGGAGCATACGCGACAAATCCTCCCATCCACGTGATGTCACTATCTTCGATCCGCGCGCCGCCGCCCTCACCTTGTAGAAGCTGCCGGGCTTTGCGTCGAGGTAGGTCGTCACGGCCGGGTGCACACCATGCGCAGCCGCGTACTCCTGCCATACGTCGAGGTCGGGTTCCACGTCAATTCTCATCAGCCTGTCGAGCATCGCAGGATCGAACTCGCGGGCGGCTCGGTTGTACTCGGGCGGATTGCCCGCCGTTACAATGACCCATCCCTCAGGTAGACGGTGCATTCCGAACGTCTTGTACTGCAGGAACTGCAGCATCGCCGGAGCGAGCGTCTCCGATACGCAGTTCACCTCGTCGAGGAACAGGATTCCCTCGGCGACACCGCTCTCCTCGCGCGCACGATGCACTGCGGCGATTATCTCGGACATCGTGTACTCCGACACGTTGTAAGCCCGACCGTCGAACTCCTCCTCGGATATGAAAGGCAAACCGAGCGCGCTCTGGCGAGTATGGTGCGTGATGGAGTAGCTCACGAAGTTCACGCCAATCTCGTCGGCAATCTGCTCGACCACCGCCGTCTTGCCCACGCCCGGCGGCCCGAGCATGATGATGGGCCGTTGCATGCGAAATGGTATGCGGTACAGCCCGCGCTCGTCTTTGGAGAGGTATGCACGAACGGCCCCCTTGATCTGCTCGGATGCTTCTTTGATATTCACTCGTTCTCCGTTCGCCCTAATCTAGCAACAACGATTCTATGTTGCTGTATTCCCCGAAATGGTTATCACGGTACTCTAGCAGCGCAGCAGCCAGCTCGGTAGCGCCGTTTTCAGATGCAATATTGACGTAATCGATTATTTGGGCCAACGTAACGCCGTCCAATTCGTCCATTACCGTCATGTCGCCCGCCATAACGCGCGGATAAAAGCACACACAATCTAGGTACACAACGATGTGGTTCAATTTCCTCATTGTGATTCTCGAAGTCGGCTTGAACTCGATGATTTCCATCCTGTTGTCCAGAGATTTCCAGTCGAAGTCATGTTGCTTTATCTCAACATCTACGTCATCGAACCAGATAGAAATACCGTGGTCGTTGTATTCGCCCATGTCAATATGGAGCCCGTGCTTCTCACGGCCCTTGAAGCGGTATGCGGGAATTAAGAAACCCTTGTACCGATTGCGCTCAATTGACTTCTTTGTCTTGACGACCACTCGCTCCCAGATTTGCTCGAATGGTTGCTTCAGCTCGTTTTTTGCAAAATAGTTTCGCCATGCGTTTATCTCAATCGCACTCATTTCAACGGGATGGGCAACTTTTATCGGCGATTTCCCTAATTCAACCGTCTCACCTGAATACCTTTCAGGCTTTCCGCCATGCACGGTAAACGTCTTTCCGTCCTGCATCCACACTATTGTTTCGGCAAGGGCGCGCATCACGGGATTGGTCAAATAGGAGCTTTGCCAGCCATCAGAGGCGAAACCCTTTCCAGAGAGAAAATCATCGAACAGGATTACAGACCTGGCCTTGACGAGCTTTTTCGACTCCCTCTTGAGCATGGCGAAGTCCGCCTTAGCGGACTCGTATTTCTCCAAATCGGAGCCTCTTTTCGGAATCGACTTCATCTCCTTGCCGCCAGCTTGATCTCGGAGCCGCCATGACAGATCAGGCCCGAAATATGCGATTACGGTTCGCCCGCCCAGGTCGTACGCCTTCTCCTCGTTCGCATCTAAACCGACGTCGTCCATCTGCGAGCGGAGTTTATCGGGGCTTTGCCCGTGCTTGCTTGCATAGGTATCTAGATGCTTGATGGATTCGAAATAGCGCATCGCCGTCTTAGACTCGCTGAGAATGAGGGCGCCACGTGCTATATAAGCATTTCGTTTTGACATGGGATTCTTCCATTTTTCCCAGTCCGCTATCATTGCTATGAGCTTTTCGGCATGCGCGTCGTCTGCATACCTGCCATATGCAACTACCGCATCAGTTATCGGTTTTGCACGACCAAGCAGCCTTCCGATTGCGTCGCACAAATCGGCCTGTACGAGTTCGTCAGCCACCGAATCGACTTTGGCATCAATTTTCGCGCCCGCCCAGAAATCTTGCCCGCGTCCTGTTCGAGAACTGGGGTCCTTCGCTTTCTTAATGCCCATATCGGCAGGTATTTGCCTGGCGTACTCAGTGATGATGTACACCAGAACCGAAGGATGGCAGAGAAGGCCCGATCCGGAATACCTAACGTTCGGCTTAGTTGCATCGTTAACCTTCAGCGCAAGCTGGTCCCACTTGATACGGCCTATCGCATCGGACGCCCTTTCGCTACTGCAGAAAGCTGTTTCCGACATCGCCTTCGCTCTTCCTATGCGCCAGCGAGAGCGCTAGAGACGCGCGGATCGCCCTCGAACTGAATCGTTGCCTTGGAAAGCTTTTTACCGCCTTCCTTCAGCATGACCTGCAATCGCTTCATGTTCTCACCATCAATACAATCGAAATGGTTCAGAGCATAAGCAACGAGCTGAGACGCCTTCTTGGGAATTAGTTCCCCTTCTCCAGAAATAAGCTCGATTGCTTTGCTGAATACCCGACCAGCATTGTCACTGTTGCTTTGCGCTTCTACTGCCTTGATCCAGTTGGCGTGGTTTTGGAATGCGAGCACATTCGCAAGTGCTTCGACGTTATCGGATAAGCATGGTATGAGAGAGACGTTTAGCTGCTCTTTCGTCGCCGTCCGCTTAGCAATTTCGGGCATTTCAACGACATCCACGGCCTTCAACGACGGCACGTCGTCAAGAGGATCGCCCTTGAATGCGCCGGAAATCTTCTCTATGCTCGGCGGTAAAATAACCTGTTTCAAATCAGCCACCCCTGCGAATGCGCTTTCTCCTATCTCGGTTACGCCATCAGATACGATTACTTCTTTCAGCCTATAGCAGCCATAAAATGCATATGAGCCAATGGCTTTAACCGTCGACGGTATGGTAATCGTCTTTATACCCGCTCCTACAAATGCGCGTACACCTATTGTTTCCAGGCCCTCCGGGAGCTTAACCTCGGCCAGTTCACGTTGATTGAAGAAAGCCTCATATGCTATCTCCTTGATACCATCTGGGACCGTCACTATGTCGTCATTTCCTTCATATTTGACGAGCTTGCCTTCGTTTATCTCAAAACTTGCCATACTGCTCCTCTCATCCTTTCATGTTGCAACCGTCGCTGTTAAACGCTGAACCCACCTTGCTTTGCTATCTAAGACTTTCGCAATGCTCATCCAGCCTTTACAGCTCTAACGGCTTCATCTCGCGGTCGTTTCCTTCTGCCGCCTGTTTTTCCAAGATAACCGCTGTCGCCCCTGGCTTCCCAAATTCTGCAGCTGTCGCCAATGCTACCTCCAAGTCGCTTGGCGTACATTGCTCCCAATTGCAGGCGATTATCAGTTCGTCGAAGTAGCCGCTCTCTGCGAGCGCCTTCCACATTGCGTCAGTTGGCTTTACCGCATCGGCCGGAAGATGCCGTACGCAGCGTGCAAGCGCGTCATGGTTCTGCGCAGTCAGATAGCCCCTAACCGCCTTAAAACGTTCAACGAGATCGCCGGGCGCCACATTTTGGTAAACGTAGTCGGCGACATCATCGAAGCCCTTGTCAATCGTTGTGCCGATTTTTTGCGATAGCATTTCGCTTCGCTTGGATTCCGGGGTCCCTTGCTCAAACATTTCGATTGCCAGACGGGTGTCGTCACACCCATCGAGCATTTTGAAGCCTAATGCTCCGACATCGCACTTCTTAAGCTGGCCGTTTTCGAAAAGCTTTCGCACGAGTGCAAACGCTTTGTCTTTGTGGCAATACTCGCCTGGCGATTCCGCCTTATAAGGCAGATAATCCACGTCTTCGGGATGCGCTTCGGGAGCGGCGAAGGAGAAAAACTGCCCTATTCTGTACCCAGAGAGGGCGCTAACGACAAAGATGTCCTCTTCTAAATCGAATCCGCGCGCATACTTCCTGTCGTAACTCCACTGCCTTCCAGAGGCGATTAGCGAGGCTCCCTTTGCGCGGAGCGCGCGTGCGGTCTCCTCGTTTCCGTTCCGAATCGCAACGCATAATGCCGAAGCGAGGGATTCGGGCTTCCCGAAAAGCTTGAATACCGCACCGATCGTAGCCTTGTCTCCGTAGGCAGCAGCGCGCTCGAGCAAATCGACCACCTTATTCGGCTTCATCTTGCTCGCATAGGGCTCTAGTTCGTTCAACAGCTGAACGTTCGCGGTTTCCGCGCCTATTTGCGCGCTCTTGTAGCATTCCGTCATCGTTGGCTTCTTGGCTTTGCCTTTCGGAACCGAGTCGAAGGCAGCCAATATCGCGTGATCCGCATCGTTCTTGTCAGATTTCTCGGATATCGTAGTTAGTATGTCTTGAATCGCCCCTTTTGAAAGCTTGAATTTCTTCAGAGACAAATCCACCAGGGCGACTTTGCCTTCTTCTGCGAAAGCAAGGATGAACGCTTTCGCCTTCGGCGATTTCACCGATCCGTCCTCGCTCGCCTCCAGAACCGCTTGGAAGATTTCAATTCGCCGCTCTTTGAAGAGGTCGTTGAGATTGAAGGCGCCTACATCAAGCTCGTCCGCAGCGTACTCCCTCACGATTTCGAACGTATGCCTGTTGCCCGTCGTGCGGATGGCACCCACCCAATCACACTTTGAGTAGTCGACATCGGAATAGCTCCAGCCCATGTGACCGAATACCAGGTCGCAGACCGGCTCCGAACACCAGTTGAGCACCGCCTCTTTCGGAATCCGCCAGGCCTCGGGTATTTCTTCGCCCATATCCATGAGTTTTGCGTCCTTGCCAAGCAAAATGCGGATGATCCCAGCATCGTCGTCTCGCCAACAATTGCTAGCCCTGTCGTAGTCCGATGGTTGCTTGGCGGAATAAACGTGCGTCGCGTGCATTGGAAGCTTGACATCGCAATTGCCCAGTCTCTCGCATCGCCCAGCGACCGCTTCGAAAACCTTCAGCCAATCGCATTCCTTCGAACGGTCGAGAAAGAGATGCTCGATTCGTCTTCCTGCAATTTCAACACAAGGAAGGCCCTTACGATAGCCGTCAAACCTGAAGAAGTACCGCCTGCAAAGAGCCTGCGCGACCGGACTCCAATCAATCGAGACGTCTTCGCTCATTAACTCGTTGCAATCGAAGTCCTTGTCAGTCAGAACCTTCAGGGTCAATTCCATAGTCGTTTCGTTGTATTGATCATCGGCCATCCCGTCCTCCTATCTCGCTATCGCCAATGTGTTCGATTGCTTCATCGTATATCACTATCTGCGCTGCCCATGGCGGCACGCTTTCCTTCCTGTAATTATCGTCGTAAAAGACGAATGCGGCCTTGTAGTCGGGTATCCACTCGGGGTAAGCGCCAAAGCCATCTGTGAAGTACACCAAGCCGCCAAGGTTCTCGAACTCGCCATCCTCGACGAGCTTGTCGACGTAGGCGAATGCGGGGCGGAAGTCGGTGCCGCCGCTCCCGAAAAGCCTCATCCTCCGACCCCATTCCTTCAACTCAGCCAAGTTGGTTATCGTATCGTCGGAGCGCACGGCGGCATCGCACTGGATGATCCGCACGTGCACGCGCTCGAAGAATGCCTCAGTCGATTTCAATATGTCGAACGTCGTGTCGACGAATCGGCGCACGGTGCCGCCCCACACCGACCCACTCGTGTCGATGACGATGACGAACTCGCGAATGCGCTTCTCCTCGCGGTATTCAAGTGGCTCTATGAGCGGCAAGTTGCCGTACAGCTTCAGGCCGTAGGTGTAGAAGACGTAGTCAAATTCGTCTTCCGACACCTTGATCACCTCGCCGGGAATCGCAAACTGCCTCAGGAAGTCTGCGTAGTCGACGCGGGTACGGGACGATTCCTCGAGCTCGTCAACGAGCCCGCTCAAGACCTTGCCCCTGCCTTTTGAATAGGTTTGCAGGTTGATTGCCAGGCTCTTCGCCACGCGTCGCCATCCCTCCATCTCGGCGTTCCTGCTCGGACGAGCAACCTCTCTGAGAAACGCGCCCCTTCTAACGGATGCAACGCTTGCGGCATAGCTGCCAGGCAATCGACCTTGGCCTGATCTGGGAGCATCCGTGCTACCGACTGGGCCGCCGTTATCCGAGCCATTCTCCCCCCGCGACGCCGATTGACCAGATTCGCCTACGCCACTTGCCATTCCACCAGCATCGCCGATGTCGTTTGATTCGCCGGCACCTTCACCATCGTGACGTGAGCCGCCTTCGCCGATTTCATCCAACCCTTGCAGGCCATTGACCCCTGATGTTTGCTCGCCGGTTCCGGGATGCTGTCCCTCGCCAGCCCCAGCATCACCCGCATTCCCATCGTCAGCTGAAGATAGGTACCAGGGCATATGGTCGTCGGCGGCGAACAGGAGCTCCCAGTCACCGACGTTATCGGACCACCTTCCAGCGCGTAGCTCGCGGTACACTTTCTCGGCGCTCAGACGAGGGCCCATAACTTCCTCGATTTCCCCAATCGCTGATTCGATGCACTTCGCGCGCCTCCCCCCGCGCGTACCGCACACCTCCGAAACGAGCTTCTCGACCACAATGTCGCAAGCAACGTCCCACAGTCTCCCGTCAATCATCGGCCCCACGTATGGATGCAGGAAGACGCAGTGGAGTACAGAATGCAGGAAATCGTGCTTGGGCGGTTCCTTTGCGTTCAGGAACATGCTGCAGACCTGGGCAGAGTCTATGCCGAGCTCGAAGCCGTTTGTTGCCATGGGCATGAGGAAGCGTCCGGGCACCATCCTCAATCTGCCGACGGCGGCTGATAGGAAGTGGTTATCTGCAAGAACTAGGGCTTTCGCGAGCTCGATTACCTTAACGGCCGCGAGGTCCTGATTTGTTAAATCGCTGCTTTCCAATCTTAGAGCTCCAAGCTATTGGCGGAGGCGCCCTCGAACATGTTTCCTTTCAGATCCATGAGCAGAGCCGCGGTCGAAGCCTTCCCCGCTGAAGAAGCGGACTCTATCGCCTTTTGCATCATTTTTTCAGTAATTGCACCATCCCATTTGCAGACAATCTTAATCTCGGAATCGTACCCGCTTTGCGCTAGCAGGTTCAGCAACGCACCCGTATTCTTAAAGCCCTTTGGGTCTAGATGCGGTACGAGCGCTCTGACGACTTCGGGATCTTGCTTGAGGTAGCGTTGATCCCACATGCTGGAAATGCGCTCAGGCGCAATCGAACAGACGGCTTTTGCGACGACGGTCGAGCAACCGGGGTACAGTAGGTCTTCGATATCGCATATATCTGCATGATGGTTCTGAGGCCCTCGCTGAACGTGCAGGGTAACGTATTCCTCGTTCAGGCCGCCGCACTTTGCGAGCAATCTGGCAAGCTTAGGTTTTGGTTTTCCGCACATGTATATGGAATCTGATGATTCCGCGAGGCATGCGAGCATCAAGCCTTTCAGGTCCTTTGGGCAGAGCATGCCCTCTTCCGCATATGCGGATACAAGGCCATCGCTCTTCGATGACAGGGCGCATTGGTATATATAGTCAGGATTCGGCGGCGTATCCACATGTCGCCCGACACCCATCCTCCCCGGAATGTCGAGACCGTCTTCGCAAAGGACATCGTCAATGTATCGCTTTTGCCTGTTTGCCTGTTTTGAAAACGTGTCCCCTTTGAGCAAGGCGGGGACCATCGGCATCCCGAGAGTCACACCATGCTCCATCAGAGTTCGGGCGTTGTCGTCGTTCCCGAAGGCGATTGCATAACACAGGGCAATACTCGGCATCTCGAACTTTCCGAAGATTGCATAAAGCCGCTCTACGACCTCCGCATCACCCTTAATTGCCCCATATTTAAGCAACCTCACGGCTTCGATGGGATTGACCTTGCCTGCAACGGGATCTAAGGCGTCAAGGCCGCTCGCATCGCCCTTGCGCATCGCCTCGATTGCCGCTGCGGTTAACTGCGCCACGCTCGCCCTTTTGGGTTTCGCCGCATCCTCTTTTGCTTTTTGCGCAAGCCCAGCAGACCTATATCCCAACTCCTCTAGCAATCTGGAACAGACGACGTCGCCGTCTTCGTCGAATGCCTTCGCCGCCTTCTTCGCATTTTTCTTAATGTATGCGGCATACTCGTCTTCCATCGCACCACCGACAGCATGTCCGCACTTGGAATCAACGAGCCTCGTGACGGCAACCCTAATCTTATCCTCGAACTTCTTGATGCTCCCGTCATGGAAGCGGGAGTCGATTGCGTCGAAAGCGATACCGCTCGACAGTTCTGCAGCAATCGCGCCAGTGAGGTTTCCCTCGGGGGGAGTGTAGCCAGCCCGTGCGCAGCCTGCACCGTCTGCGCTGGCAACTGCGACGACGGTTCCCTTTGACGCTGCTAGATGCTCTTCAAAAGCACTTGCACAAGCGCTCGGCAGAATCACTGACTTTGTCCCGTAAAACGCCCCAGGAGCGATACTCTTCACCGTTTCGGGGATGGCCAAGGAGAGCTTAGCGCATTCCTCAAAGGCTCCCTCTTCTATGGTTATCAAACTATCGGGAAGGTTGATTTCGCTGAAATCATACCTGCAACCATAGAACATATTTTCTGCGATTGCCGTTATCCCATCACCCAATTTTGCAGATTTAAGGTGCGAGCAATCGCTAAAAGCGCCATTTCGAGTTACTACGGTGTGGCCGAAAACGTTCCTGTTTCGTGTGGTCTCATGCGAAAAAGCATTAATACCTGAAGGTATGGTTACGTTTTTGACTCCAGAATATGCGAAAGCCCTTGGGCAGACTTCTTCAATATTGGAAGTGAGCACAACCATGTTAATAGTTGTTTTCTTGAATGCGCCGGGAGCAATCCTTTTAACAGACTCTGGAACCACAAACTTCTTGACGGGTTTCTGCGTTGGCGGGAATAGCGCTAGCGTTTCGCCGCCGTCGGTGTACAGGACTCCGTCAACGGATACGTTAGCCATTCCATCTCCGACAACTTTAATCGGACCATCGCAGCCATATCGAGTGCTATTAATTTCCGCACCTGCGGAAATGATAACCTCGTCGAATAGCGGTTCATTTGAATAAGAAACCCCCATCATCGGAAATGCTTCGAACCGCCTGACGCGGCGCAAATCGCATACCCCTTCGACGATTTCCATATCCCTCGGGTCATCGCTTACGGAGTAGGTGACGACGCCCTTCACGTACCGGATATCCTCTATCGCTTCAGCCGCCATCACCTCGAGCGTATCGGGCAGGAGGAGGTATTTCACCTTGGAGCCATAACGGATGCACCCCTTTCCCAAAGAGCGTACACCGTAGGGGACAATCGCTCTGCCGTCGGGCTCTATGGCGGGAATCTCTCTAAGACGCCCGCTGTCGTCCGCAAACCCTGATCGAATGGCCTCTTCAAGATTCATAATCACTCCTATCCATCAGTGGAGAATCTGCGCAAATCAACACCTATTCGTTCAGCCATCTCACAAAGCTCCTCGCCGCTCGCTCTTTCAACGTCAACAACGTCGAGCACAGCAGCTGAAAACCCCGACATCATCGCCGAGCCGCAGTAGTCAAGCATGTAGTTGTGAAGTTTGTCTACGTCGATAGTTGCCAACTTTCTCCCTTGCATTCAATTGTAGACATCTTTTGCTTGCTTGCCTTGTCTGCAAAAATGGTAATCGCGCTCTTATTTGCGTTGAATGCGACCCTGCCTCGTGAAGCCAATGCCGTCAATCATAGATGCTTGAATACTCAAAGTGCCATTTGCAATGCTTTCTAGCAGCCGCGTTTCCTTCCATGCCGCGTCACCATTAGATACATCATTCCCTCAGCACAATGAACTGATAAAAATCGATTCCTGCATGTTCGGCCATGAGGCCAAGCTCTTGAGCGGCCGCTCGTGCTACATCGACAATGTCGAAAGAAGCTGCAGGAGAAGATCACGATATCACGGTAGAGCTACGGAGGTTCATCATGCGGTCGCGCGAGCTATCGATGTCAACCGTTGTCATATTTCCTCATCGCACAAGCGCTGATATTTCTGTGTTGTCGCCTCGTCTGCCAAATGCCATTAATGCTCGTGATTGTTCAAAGCAAAACTCATCTCGATAAGCCAATACCCTCAATTACGCATGCTCGAATGTTTGTAATAGCGTTATCCGATGAAGCGAACTCCAAAATGGCCATGTTATTAATGTCGGCCACGGTGTTTTTCCATGTCCCCTTTTCGCAGTCGGCGTTTTCGAAGCAGAGCAAGACTCGAGCGCCTAGCCGGTCGAGATTCTCTGCGTCGCAATCGAACCCCTTGAGGATCAATTCGAAAGCCTCCCCCGAGAGCTCATGACCATCGAATTCGTATACAGCCAAAACGGCCTCGTCGTCGGCGTAGTTTCCGTCTGGCATATAGGGCTCCATGTCGAAGAATTGGAACTCTATCTCGTCGGATTTCTCTTCAATACCCTCAAAAAAGTGGGGTATAACCTTTTCGCGTAAAAGGTCGATTCCTGCAGTCTCGATCATCTCCAGTAACGTTCCCTCGTCGCTTCCGAGAACGCTTCGCCATTCCGCCGCCGACATGGAAACGTTTATCTTTAACGTGTCCTCGAAGCACCATTCGAATCCGCGCGTATGGGAGAGGTCGACAACCTTGGCCTCTGCGGCCCCGTAGAGTTCATATCCATCGACGCCAAAATCGCTCTCGTAGATTATCGCGCCACCCGATCGTCCTTCTAATGCCCCGATTGCATTCATAGCTGTTCCGATATCCGAACCCGGGGCGCCGTGCGATTCTCCATGGGCCTTAATCGAGATGTCAACGTATCCGCCGCCTTGCTCGAAGCTCTTCTCTCTGATTTCCCAGTGATCCGGCAGTTGATTGACGGCTTTACGAATCTCGCCAACGGCAGCATCAGCGCCATTGTCGTCCAAAAAAACTCGGGAACGTGCTGTTACGAATTGATACCAGGACATCGCATCACCTTTCTATGAAAAACGCTTCATTCCGTACGTTCGTCTCTTCGTTCGCTGCAAATCTGAAGGGCCAAATTGAAATTGAATTCTCAGCAATCACTCGCATTGGCACAACCCACCTCAATAGTCATTCACGGTTCTTGCGCCCATCTACCGCGCGGTTGAAGCTTCCGACTCTGCTTTTCAGTGTTTTGGCAAGTTGCTCGCCTTCCAATGCAAACTCTTCGAGTCCATCCGTCGAAAGCTTTCGGTTCAAAAGGTCATGGATGAGCGGATTGCGGCGCTCCTTCCAGGACCGCAGAGAGGCTATCAACTCTGGCGAAAAGTATCTGCAAGCCAGCTCGGACCGCTCCTCGCAAAGCTTCTCCAACTTGTTGAGCTTGGCGGTTATTGTCTTCTGCCTATTGGGATTGAAGGCGCTCGCGTGCCTCAACACCGATTCCAGCCGATCTTCGATAATCGCATACTCGATGAAGACAGCCTCCAGATAGAAATTGTTGCGCAGTGCCCTGGAAAGCCGCCGCATCTGCTCGGCATAGTTATCGCGCTTCTGCAGGTTGTCAGTCTCGTCCGTCATTATCGTCCTCATTTCAGGTCATATGCGTATTTTCGCATGGTTGGTTGATAATGTTGCCGCAATATCGGAAAGCCTTTGCTGCTCGTATCAAATACATGCCTCGCTGTACATGATTGCGTACAGGCAAGGTGTTTTTTAGACGGCAGCTTCGACCAGCTTCTGCCAAATCTTCACCATGGCGAGGGTATCAAGCTCGCAGTACCGCAACAGCTGCTCGCGGGTGCGGGCTACCTCATCGGGCTCCATCTCAGCCATCCTCGCAAAGGCATCCATCGCCTCGCCGCCGTTGTGAACGCCTTCGAGCGCACGGTAGTCGAGCTCGTGGTCGTTCGGGAACAATGCCGGCAACACGGCCTTTATCGAGTTGCTACCACCCATCGCGCGCACGTAATAGTCTCCGTTGCGGAACGGCACGATGAGGTCATGCATTCCCTCGTTGATGGCGAGCAGGTGTTCGGCCAAATCTGGAAAAGCATCGGCCAGCTCGCGTATACGCCCCTTCTCAAAGCCCATGTTATAGGCGAGCGTGCAGGCATCAGCGGGCACATCGGCCACGAGGTGCTCGGCGACGGCACGGCGAGGGTCCGTCCCTGCTTCGGCGAGGAACTCGCGATGCTCGAGTTCTCCTTTCGGCCCCCTCAGGATGTGAAGCGAGTACTGCGTCGGAATCTGCTGGTACGGCTTCGTTCCGTCGAACAGCGGAATCGCCGGCTGGAACGTCTCGAAATCCAAGAAATACAACGGAAAGCTGAGGTCATCCAGAAAGCGACGAACAGCCGCCTTGTCCACAAATTCGTCTCTGTCCCATGCTTCGGCTTTGACTTGCACTCGCTGTCTGCTATTCAGGGGGATATCTCGTTGAAAAGCGTCCGCAAGCGTGATTACTCCATCATCGCGGTAAGCAAGGGCCTTCTTCATGGTCATGTGGTTGAGGTCGAACACGCTCGGCCTCGGTACGTATCGCCAACACCATCCGCGATAGCCGCACTCGTAGGGCTTCTTGCACTGTACGCCGATCTCGTAATCAGGTTCTGATTTCAGTTCGGCGAATGCCTTCAGGTCATCAACGGTCGCCGCTACGTTCCCCGCCATGAACGAGACCTCGTCGGTGCAGTCCTCGATTGCAAACAGCTGTCGCAGGTCGAGCTCGCCCTCGCGCATATATTCGTTATTCAAGTGCATGAGGGAGACCGACTTCACGTTCAAACCGCACATGGAGAGCACCCATGCCTGGTAGGCCATGTCGTAGTAGTAGATGTCGTTCATATGGGTCGATGATTTCACCTCAACGATTCTCACGCCATCTTCCTCCACGTAAAGTATGTCAACCATGCAAAGGTTGCCATCGTAGGAGAAGGTCGCCTCGCAAATGATGGGCGTGTTTGCCTCGAATAGCTCCTGCGTGCGCGAGATCATGCCTTCGTAGTCGTCCCGATTGAACGGGACTTCGACGAAGTCGCCGAAGTAGCCCATAGCAATGTCGCCTACCATGCTGCCAGCGTCAAGCAGGGACTGATTCATGACCGAGTCGTCGAACTTCTCACGCATGTGGATATCCATCCAAAGCATCTTCGGGCATTGGATTCCTTTTGTGAAGCGGGATTTCGAAAGGTTCACCCTCAATCGAACAACCCCTCGAATATCGCCTCCAAATCCTCTTCGGTGCTCGGAAGCGTCTCTAGCTCTTGGTCCGCGATAGCCCGCAGCATCGTCTCCTCCTTCTCGAGGAGCCGATTGTAGATGTTCGCGTCAAGGGAATAGGCGTCGTTGAAGTTGTCGTATACATCTTGGAGGAAGTAATACTGGGTGTATTGCCCATCTGGAAGCCCCAACCGGTGAATCCTGTCCTTTGATTGCAGCAAATGCACAAGATTGAAACTATATTCGTAATAAATGGCATCATGGCAAACGGAATGCAAGGACACGGATTCCGCAAGCGTGTGCGGGTTGGTTATCAACACGGGAAAGCCACCTGCCCGGAACGCATCCAGTATTAGCTCCCTGTCTTCTTGCGATGTCTCCCCGTGTACGACGGCGCATTGTAATCCGGCGGCGTTCAACCGTTGCCGAAGCATCAGCATCGACCTTATGAAGATGCACCATACGATTACAGGCTTTCCTTCATTGGCCAATTGGGTAACCAGTGACACGCACTCTTCAACCTTGATTGACGGAGGGCATCTTCTAATCATGCCTTCAATTTCATCGCTGTAATCGACGTAATCTACTTCACCTGTCTCCTCATCTTCGTCGAGCAGCCATGCGAATTCGGAAGTGTCCAGCGTGTTGAGCAGCTGTTTGGGGTCGGTTTCCAGTTGAAGCACCCGCAACATGAGCGTGAGCGCATTCTTTCGATAACGCATCTTCAGAACGTCTAGCACGCGCTCCGTTTCATCGTCAACGAAAAGCTCCCTGATACAGTTGGGTTGTGCCGGGGGCACGCCCAGGTCGTCTTTGGTTGTCCTGCAGAAGAACGGCTGTAGCTTCGAGTTGATGTGGGCTATCTCGTACTCCGAAGGATCGCGTAGCATCGCTGGGCTGAAATTGAAGAACTCCTTGTACTCCAATGGGAAAAGAATGTTCAAGAAGTTGTAAATATCGAGGTACGTGTTGGGAATCGGTGTGCCCGTCAGCGCTATTGTCCGCTCGCTTGCGGAGGCGATTTCCAAAGCAGCGCTTGCCCATCTTCCGTTTATTCTCTTCACCCTATGCACTTCGTCGAATACCAGGAGCGCAGATTCGGAGACTATAGCCCTGAGCTCTTCGACATACGCAATTGAGGCCTCGTAGTTCACGAGGATAAGATTGCATCCTCCAGACTCGGCGCGCAGCCTCCGCTTCCGCTCCGCCCTTGGCAGGGAGGTAAAGAAGCTGTTCTGGACATTGAATTCACGCAGCTGCATCTTGCCGCCGAAGCAGGCAAGAAACTCATTGCGCCAGGACTCGAAGGCGTTTTTCGGACATACCACCACAACGCGGCTAGCCAGTTCACGCTTTGTGAGATACGCAAACACGCCTAGAACCGATGCCGTCTTGCCCGAGCCGGGCACCGAGAAATTGCCGGCCTTGGCCATTGCGCACATGAAGAAGGAGTCCCACATCTGACGTTCGCGTAAAGGCCTTTGCATGGCCTCATCTACGACATCAGCGTATTCGGTAAACTGGCTTATGAACTTCTCGTCGCGATTCTTTATCTCGATACCGACCCTTGCCCTCTCCTCGGCGTATTCGCGCTTCGTCTCGATTGCGTCAAACACTTCCTGTGCGATATCGAGTTGGACGTCGAGCCTTTCTGCGACGGAAGCCAAGCGCCGTATCATCATCCTCGAATCTTCGGCGGTTTCCTGGCTTTTCAGCAGCAAACGGCCGTCGGGCAGCTCCTCCTCGACGTAACGCCTTACCTGGATGCGAAATGCTGGCTTTCTCTTGAAAACGGCGCATGGGAACGGCTCGGGGTCCAGTAACAGCAATCCGTCGGCCCCGTATTCCAGCTTCATTCGCGGCCCTTTTGCTCAGCAGCTACGGCTTCGGACAAATCGTCGGCAAGGTTTATTATTCTTCCCAAGTCATTGGACATTTTCGAGAGGCTGCTGTTCGAAAGCTTGGAAATCAGCTCGAACTCGATTCGCTCGAGCTCAATCAGCGCTTTTGCGATGCTTTTCACCTGCGCTTCTTTGACGTTCTCGTTGTTCATCAATCGCCGGTGGCGTTCGACCGAAGCCCCCTGTTTGCCAACCAGATTTCGGTCAGCTCGAATCTTGTCCCTCACGAAATCAACGCTTACAGTCTCGCCTGTAGACAGGCCGTCGAACTTTTCAAGGACGTCTTGCGCGATTTCCAGCTGCTCTTCCAGGAAATCGTCTCCCTCTGTTGATAGGGCGATCTTTCCCATTTCCCTGACGCGGCGAGCCGAGTCGCCGTCGCCAATCAGAAAGTACGAGAACGCGGCCATCTTTATATCTTCCGCTTTCTCGTCATCGTGGCATTTCTTCAGCGTAGCATGCAGTTCCTGCAACTGCCCTTGAAGCTTTAGGTCCTGAACGATGTGGAACTGCTCGTCGGCGTTTATGAATTCGAGGAACTGGCACATGAGGTCGACTTGAGCAAGATAGTCCTCCATCTCCTTGGGTTTCATCCCGCATCGCTTGCGGTATGTTTCCGAGTCGTAGTCACCCGCAACACACCATGTGTATATGTCGACCAGACGCGACACCGGGTCGTAAGAGACCTTTTCATCCTGGCCAAACTGAAGCTCGAGCTCTAACCCCTTAAGACTGTAGCTGTCCAGTGCGGAATCCAGAACGAAGCATCTGAGGTACCTGGGCTGTCCGCCCTCCTCTTCCTGCAGCTTGCGAAGGCAGGTGAAGCGGCGGTTTCCATCGATAACCGTTCCATCGGAGAGAACGACGGCCGGCCTCTGCTGGCCCTTTTCGCGAATGTCCAGCTTTGTTTTGTTTAAAGCCTTTGGGTTGTCGTCCTCGATGAATTTGGCAATCAAGCTATTGAACTCTTCTGACCCTTCATCTGGAAAGTCATCGTGGTCTTGCTTGTACCTGCTGATGTAAGTTGCAATTCTACCGTTTCTGACGTTGTACTTCAGCTTGTCGAGGCGTATTTCGTATACGCGGTAATCGTCGCGATGGCCTTCGATAACCAGCGTTTCCATTCCCGCTGTTTCATGGATGTATCCTTCGGATATGCCTTTTTCGATGAAGCTTTGAGCATCCATTAGTCAATCCTTTCTATGAAGACCGATCTCGTCTTGTAGATTTCGTCGGTGATGGGGCTGTAGTACAGGTCGGTTCTATTCGGAGCGCTCATAATCTTACTGCGTTTTAAGGTAATTCCGTAATCGACGGCTATGCAATCGATGAGCTCGTCAATTTGCATTGCCTCCTCGTCCCCGAGCTGGCTGTCTACGAACGACGCCGTGTTGCATGGCGCACCATCAAGGCACGCAATCTTGCCCCTCGCAGCCTCACCGCAATTTAGACCTGCAAATCTCGTGCCTTCAGTGCAGAGTATTGCATCATAAAAAACATGGCCCATCTCGTACTCGAGCAAGGGATGGCTAAACCCCGCGCGCTCGAGGCGCCTCGTATTGCAATATTCCAGATTCTTTGCATCACAAAACTCAGCTGCGGCAGATGCGAAATCCATCATGTCGGCTTCGCTTATCCCCATCTCATTCAATGCCGCTTCTGTAATGTAGGAGTCGACTCCTTCTGGAAGAAGCCTTCTGCTGCGTATGAGAGAATCTCGATATATCACATATGCATGCGACTCAATAACGCTACTTGGTAAATCTCTTGAACTGAAAAACGAAGAGCGAAAAATAACCGAGTCAAAATACTCATTCAACGAAGCCCATCTATCTCGAATCACCAATTCCGAGTAGACGCGAAATCCCAATCCGATGATTGCGCGCGCATTCACATTCTCCCTCTTGCCCGCTGGGCAAAGTTCAAGATAAATCCTCTCGATTTCGTCAACGGTATAGCAATCATCAATCAGGCTTCTTGAAAGGACACTCGCCTCGTCGCGCGTAAAATCCGCGTAATCGGTTTCGATATAGCTGCCGACAATGTATTGCTTGATGCTCGATAGATAATTGGCCTTGAACGTCTGCGGCTCGACCCCGTATTCCTCCTCATACGCATCGGCAAAATCGTCCACGGAAATCGGGGCGAGCCTTCTCGCGAGCTCCTTAACTTGTCCTTCCCGATTCGCGGTTCTGCCGACTACCAATATCGGCATTCGCCTTGAAGGTTTGTAGGGTATATCCTTTCTCCCCCTGTTTTCTTCGTAGTAGATTCTGAGCAGGCTGTGCAGCTCGTATGCGTCATCAATGTCGTATTCGGACAAGAGCTCCTCGTTGTTCAGGAAAAAGACCCGCGTCGAAATCTCTTTATTATGATAGCGCCTTAAATTGAGACCGTTTAATAAAGCATCGATGTCGTACTCACGATAATCGTAATAACGCATTCGTTTTCTGTATCCGCTTAAAACGCAGGGCTGGTGCCGCAAGGTCGCCGTGTACCTTTCAGCGAGCCTTAGCTTCTCGTCTTCCTCGAGTCCACTCACTTTAAGAAGCTCGTTGTACCGACTGATAAACTCGTCATCGGTTATCGATTTTTTCGAGGCGTATGTTTTCAGTACATACAGTGATAGAGGCAGCTTCTTTGCCATCACATACTCGCCGTCAAGTTTGACATAGCCATCGTGAATCGCCTTGTCAAGCTGAAGCTTTACCCGATGCGGCAACGAGGAATCACCCAACAGGTCCGATGCCGGCCTCCTGATTTCGCCTGCCCCCTCGTCAATCGATTCGTATACGAAAGAGACGACCTCCCATTCCTGAGACGACGCTCCAAGCCCGTCGCAGAGTTCTTTCCGTGATAAGTCGTACTCCCTGAGAAGATCGAGGTAGTGATTCGCTCTTGTCCCTTGCAGAGAGACTTTTTTTGCAGTAGCCGCTAAAATCTGCCTGACTCTTTCTCTGGTCAGTCCGCATTTAGAGCCGATTCCCTCGAGCGTCTCCCCTTTGAGGCGCCTTTTAAGGATTTCTTTCTGCCTATCATCAGCAACTGCATCATCAAGCACCATATCTAGCGGATACTCTACTGCGAAATAAAGACCCCCCGTTTCCGTAATCTGTTTTTCGGTCGTTGCAAAATCAATTCCCCGCCTCACATACGAGTCCGATGCGTTGTCAAGCGCTAGATTGAAAGCATTCGCTAATTCGTCTGTCGACAAGCCCCACGGATTCCGAGCGATAAGATTCCTTGTTGCGTATCCAGCAAGCAAATTGAGAATGCGCTCCTCATCGATGTCTTGGAGTTCGTTGACAAGACCGAGAATGAACATTGGCGAAAGAACGACGTGCTCAGCTAGGTCTACCAACAGACTTCTCACTGTTAGTCGAACATTATCATCCTCATCCTGTTGCTTCAGACCCTCTTGGCACTCATCCAACAGGGAGGCTTCGCTTCTTGCTTCGACCTCGCTTTCCTCGGTTGATAGGATGGCCTCTTGATGAGCACCAGCAAAAGCCCTTAGCTGACAGTTTGCCCTATCTAGGATTTCGTCTATTGATTTTTTGCCAGCGTTTTTGAGGCCATGTAAACCGCTCTCTCCAAGCGAAAGAACCGCGCCAAGCGATTCCACCCCAGCAATACGCAAAACATTCCGCGCCCGCGTCGAAAGTCCACCAACATCAAAAGCAATTCCGTATAACTCCTCTGGAACCGCGTTTCCCTCCGAAGGGCTTATCGCCCCTGCCGATGAACTAAACTGTTCAGCTTGTGCAATGCGTTGTTTCGCATAATCGCTGATGGGGCTACCGTTGTTTTCGAATTCATCAACAAGCGACGGATTCAGCTTTCGTAAGGCATCTGCAATCTCGTTCACTGTTTTTACACCAGAGTTTCGCATTTCGGCAATGCGCGTAGTTCCGAACGAGCAAAGATCCGCCACCGTTTTGATTTTCGCACGTACGAGAATGTTCGACGCCCTAGTGCTAAGACCCAAAGAATCAACCGAAGTAGAATACAATGACCCCAGCACACCGCCCTGCTCAACCATTTCGTCAAAGGCACGCATCGAAGAGATTGCAATTTCATTTCTGACTTCGGGTGAAGATACGTATATCGCAATATCGGCGTTTTCTATCAACAGCAGCGATTCAGCAATGAGGTCGGCTTTTTCTCTTGCTGCATCTTCAAAACCTTCGCCTTCGCGAAGGAGTATCCCTTTTCCCCTCATATAATCGGCGAGCGATAGATGGCTTATGCGCTTAATCCGAGACTCTAGGATGTCGTCGTTTGATCGCGCATCTTCGTTTTCTCTGGTAATCGACGATGCTCCTTCCATGGTTGAGGATTGCTCCGACTCCTTTATCATTTCGTTTGAGCAACGTGCAATGGCTGAGGCGATTTCGTCGCGCAACTCCAAGGGGATGTCTGTTTCAACATCTTTCATTTCGAGCTGAGAGAGAGCTTCGCGATTTCGAATTCCTCTGGCCATCAGGAATCGCCTGGCTTTCTTTGACAAGCGCAATGCTAAAATAGAATTTGCCTTGCCAGGCGCCGAAACAACCGCGCTTTGGGCATCTTCTAGTGACTCGCCTTCGGTACCTTCCGCGCAATTCGCTTCATCCCGGCGGACATATTCGACGCTGTCACCTAGCAGGCTAGCCAATATTTCATCTCGGCTCATATTGATGACTTCAGTGGGATTGTTTGAGCCAATTAAATCATCGTCGTACATGCTGTAATCACCATCCATCAGCCGACAATCGCGAATTTCGCATCAATCATAATCAAATCTCCGGGTTATCTCTATGCCAATAGCATGAGGAAGGCCGACCACCAGAGCATTTCCCATGCAAAACGCGCGATGGCTGTCGGTCATACCAGTGTCCGTCCAGCCTTTCGGGAAACCCTGGAGCTGGTCGAGCTCGTCGGGGACGAGGCGGCGGTAGCGGCCGTCGATCTCCACAATGTGCTTGAAGCGGGATGCGCCCGCTCCGCCCTCGCCGGTGAGGATGGTGCGTGACGGGTTTGTGAGCAAATCGGGGAAGGCCATCGACCCCTCCGAGTAGTGGTACGTGAACTCGGTCCCGTCGGCGCCCCGCTTGGTGCGCTCCTCGCTCTTGGAGCCCTTGAGGTAGCGCCACTTCTCGAGCTTGTCCTCGGGGACGTAGAACGCCTCGGGGACCTCTTCCGGCGGGACTATCACGTCGCCGAGCACCTTGCGCTCGCCGTGGTAGTCCTCGACGGCGTCGCACGTGACGGCTCGGAGGTCGCTCATCGCGCCTGCCGTCCCGAAGGGCGACTTGCCCTTGCCGCCGACGTTGAATTCCTGAGTCACGACGTAGGGGTCTTCGGGAATAATAACCTCGGAGAACGATTCGGGCTGCATTATGGGCAGTGCTGACGACAGCACGCCGGATGACACGCGCCCCTCGAGGTCCCAGTTCTCGGATGTCAGCTCGGCGTAGATGTAGACGCGCTTCCTGCGCTGCGGGAACCCGTACTCGGCGCTGTTCACGACGCGCCACTCGACCGAGTAGCCGAGGTCGGCCAGGCACGAGAGGATGATCGCGAAGTCGCGGCCGCGCTGCGTAGCGGGGCTCTTGAGGAGCCGGTCGACGTTCTCGAGCAGCACGTACCTCGGCTCCTTGAGGTGCAGGAAGCGGTAGATGTCCCACCACAGCACGCCCTTCTTGCCCTCGATGCCGCCGGCTTGGGACAGGGGCCTGGCCACGCTGTAGTCCTGGCAGGGGAAGCCCCCGACCACCATGTCTATCTCTTCCGGGATGCCGTGGTCGTCGGCGCCGAACTCGTAGTCGTCGAGCACCTTGTCGATGTCCTCGTTGACGCAGCTGCCCTCGCCGAAGCGGGCCTCGTAGCAACGCCATGCGAACTGCTTGGTCTCGTTTCCGGGGGGTTCCCACTGGTTGGCCCAGACCGTCTCGAACGGCCCTGCGGCTGGCATGTCGAATTCGGGATGTGCGGGGTCGTGGTACCCGTCGAGTCCCAGGCGAAAGCCCCCGACGCCGGCGAAGAGCTCGGCGACTCTGATGGTCTTCATGGCACGTTTCTCCTTTGCTGCTGTGCCCGTAACCTTAGCTTGTCCATTTTAACCGATCACGCTGGTTCGATCAACGCTTGGAATGGGACAGCTAGGCGGTTTTTTGAGGGAGTCTATTCCGCTATCCGTTTGATTTCGCCCTTGAGGTACTGCGCGTTTAGCCAGAAGCACTTCTTCACGACCATGTCGCCCTGAGGGGTTGGCAGAACGTCGGTGTTGTCTCGGCCGTGTGGGCGCACGTGGCAGCAGCGGTTCTCCGACGACTTAACGGAATCCTGGGCGCGTCCAGCAATCACGCGGGAGCGCATCTCCTCGTAGCAGCGCTTGGCTTCCTCCAGGTCGTCTTCGGGCATCTGCCAGAACGCAACGTCGGCCAATCGGTAGACGCCACGCTCGTTCTCGTCTTCCCGATAGATGACGAAAAGGTACTTCTGGTCGAGGTAGCTTGCGAAGTCGCTCTCCTCGAAGGGAGTTGCTGCCAGCTCGAAGTAGTCGAAGCGCGGGAACGACACCGACTCCTTCGGTGTGCCGTTCCACTTCATGCGCATGGTCTTAGGTTTGATGCCCGCCTTCTCGAACTCCTCGATTTTGGCGTCGTCTGAAACTCCGAGAATGCGCCGCGTGATGAGGGCGCAAAGGTTTTTCGGCTTGCGCTTGCCCGGTTTGATGTATTCGAACTGTTCGCCTAGCTCTTGCTCGGTGAGTCCGAAGAAAGGTTCGAAGCGGGCGCGAACGAGGTCGATAAGCGTCATGCTCTTCTCGTTCTCTGCGCGTTCGATTGACTGCATGCCCTCGATAATCCGGTTCGACATCGCCGTCATGAACGATGATTTAAGAGCCCAGGCACGCGGTTTAGCTGGAATGTCGGAATAGGGTTGTTTGCGGCGGACCTTCGACGTCGACGATTTAGTGCAAGCTTCGAGATAGAGGGTGTCCGACCCGGACAGCTCGTGAGCTCTGCCGTCGCGCACCTTGTTGACAACGGTTTCCCAGTCGGCTTTGATTTGCGCAATATCGCCCTCAGGCAACCCATGAAGGCTGACCATTTCCACGAGCTCGATGCGGTAGTCAAGTGGGTCCGTATCTGGTTCCCACAAGTACGATATCAGCAAGATATCCTCGGCCTTTTCCATGAGATGGCTCGTTTCGAAGGTCTCATTAACGACCTGCATGTAGTCAATCATGCCGAGCACGAGCCGCTCCTTGGCTGAGAGGGCTCCGTCCCTGTTACGTTTGAGGGGAGTGGTCTTCAACTCCAGACCAGCCTCGGCGAAATCAGCCTCGGACTTGCTGTTGAGGTCGAGCATGAAGTAGCAGGTTTCCACCGCGTTTCCAAACGACCCCTTGTTCCTGCTGATGTCCGCAAGCTTGTCTGCATCTGTCTTTTCGCGCAGGGTTGAACCACGCAGGTCGACAGCATAGTGGTAAACGGATTGCCTGTCGTTCTTATCGTATGGAAACTTGCCATCCAATGTAGCTACGTTCTCCTCTGCATTCGTCGATTGCACGCTAACCGATTATGAGCCGTGATAACGGGATTATAAAGCGGCTCCTTTAATAACATGCCGCCGTAAACGCATCTCAAATGAAAGGACGTCGACTGCGGTGAGCGATAGACCAGCGGGTACACACGGGGTGCACACCGCCACCGAAACCTGCATGAAAGCGGCTGAATCTACGCGACTGGCTCAGCGCTGATTATCCTATTTACCTGCACTTTTACTTACATCGCCATACGGCGCCGGCCTGTCACGTCGGAGGTCGCGAGTTCAAGTCTCGTACATCCCGCCACGAAACTACTGGTCAGTCCACTAAACGGGCTGGCCTTTTTGTATCTATGGGATTCCGAAACAGCTGGTGATGAACGACCTGCTTGGCAGCCGATTGCGATGGCTGCAGACCAGGACGCCCTGCGTGACCTCAACGCTTTCCCGACGATGCTACTTCTGTCTGGGCTTCCACATGAACGTGGTTAACACGCCCAAGGCAATCGGAAACACGATGTTCTTCATGGGTTCGAAGACGAACGGCATACCTGCAGCCGAAGCCTTAATAAACCCGGCCGCCAGCACAACTATGAAGAGCGTGCCGACGCAGAAGAGCAGGCGCAACACGAAATTCTCGATATAAAACATGATTCGTCCCTTCCTAGATCCATTAAGCCATTTATTCGAATACTTCCACGTTTCGCGCAGCTGCCTTCAGAAGCACATGCCCCAGCGCTGCGGAAACGGCAATGCCAACGGCGGCAAGCACGGGCATGAAAACGCGCGGCTCGAGCCCCACCAACGGCGACACGAGCAGCGGAAGCGCAGCATAGACGAGCCCCACGAGCAGAGCCCTGAGCAGGCCTCCCCCGCGCTTCAGGACCTTCGCGCTCACATCGCCGTCGTTTCCCCAGTCGACGTTAGGGTTGCGGGTGTCGCTCCATGCGCATACGCACGTCATGAGCCAGGAGGCGCCCAGCAGCAGGATGCCCCCGAAAACGACCACCACTACGTCAACGCCCATCCTGGCAACAAGGTAATAGCCACCCACCGCCATGAACACTACCGCGATAACCACGTTGACGGCGAATCCAGGGAGCACCTTGGCGCGGATCTGCGTGAACATGGGCACGGGGATGAACTTCATATACGTCCAGTTAGAACCCTCGCGCGATATGCACGTGCCCGCTATCTTGTTGCAGAGCATGCTGACGACAGCGAGGAACATGAACAGGGTCAGGCCGATTCCCGCGGCCGCAGAGGTGGCATCGCCCAGGTTGGAGACGAGGCCCCCAAAATCCGCCATCGAATCCGACGAGAAGATGACGCCGAACGTGAACGGCGTTATGAGCAGCGGGTAGGCCACGTAGTTCAGGGCCACTGACGAGTTGCGCGCTATCTTGCGCACCTCGGAGCGCACCATGGCCTTGAGAGCGGAGGTCTGCGTCTGGGCTCCTGCGCCCGAATACGCATCAGATTTGCCCGCGCCCGACGATAGAGCGGTGACGATGCGCAGGTACAGTACGCGCACCACGATCACGAACACGGCGAAGGAAGCGAGCGAAACCAGCGCGAACAACGCACAGCTGAGCACATCGGAATGCACGAGCGCGTACACGGCGAAACCGTAAGCCGGAAAGGCCATGACCACGCCTCCCATCGCCTCGGAGATGCTCCCGAGGGCGGCTGCCGCGTTTCCTCCCAGGTCCAGATTGCGGGAAACGAAGAACGTTGCAACCGAAATGCCAAGCGTGAGCACTGTAGCTATGGTGGTGATGGCGTCTTTGGTGCGCACGCGCTTGAACAACGCGGCAATGATGATGGAGATGGCGCCAGCGTAGGCGACGGGCATCATAGGGGCAAGCAGGACCGCAAGCGCGTACGCGAGCCAGTAACCGGCTCCTGCGCCAACAGCAACGCCCCAGCCCGCCAGCGGCGCGGCGATGATGAGGAACGTGTAGAGGTACGAGGTTGCCAGCGCACTTAGCGCTTTCGAGAACGCGATGGCGAAGGGCGAGACGGGTAGCGGAAGCAGGTCGTTGATGTCGGATGCTCCGAAGAACGTGCTCAGGATCGCCGGTAGCGAGAGGACGAACGTGAGCACGCCGCAGGCCAAGAACAGCATGTCGAAGACGACCTTGTCGAGGCCCATCGCGCCCACAGCGCCGTAAGCCGAGTAGCCCAGCCATGCGACACCAACGAAAAGGGCGATGCCGATAAGTGCCGTACCCGCCATTGCCCCGTTCGCTCCGGCCCTCTTTTCGATGGCAGAGCGCACTCCGCCGAGCGTCTGCATGAGTTGCAGCTTCGTGAGGAGCACAACGCTATTCATGCGCCGTCATCTCCAGGAACACCTGCTCGAGCGTCTTGCCGGGATTGGCTTGCCTCAGCTCTTCGAGCGTGCCGTCGAAAAGCTTGCGCCCGTGCGCGATTATGCACACGTCGTCGCAGAGGGCGTCGGCGGTCTCCAGCACGTGCGTGGAGAACAGCACCGAGTTACCCCGTGCGGCGTGCTCGCGCATCATCTCCTTCAACTCGTAGGCACCCTTCGGGTCGAGGCCCGTCATGGGCTCGTCGAGGATCCAGACGCTCGGCTCGTGGATGAGCGCTGCCATGACGTGCACCTTCTGGCGCATACCATGCGAGTAGTCCGAGATGCGCGAGCCAAGCGCATCGTATATCTCGAAGCGGCGGCCGCATTCCTCGATGAAGGGCTCGCGCTTCTCGACTGGCGTGCCGTACACGTCAGCCATGAAGTTCAGATACTCGATGCCCGTCAGGCGCAAAAACCGGTCGGGATCGTCGGGCACATAGCCGAACTGGCGCTTCGCCTCCACAGCGTCGGTTGCGATGTCATGCCCATTGATTCTGATGGAGCCCTCGTCAATGGAATGCACCCCGCAGATCATCTTCAGCGTGGTCGACTTGCCCGCGCCGTTCGGGCCAAAGAAACCGGTTATCCTGCCGTCTACAACCGTCCAAGTCAGGTCATCGACGGCTTTTCTGTCCTTGCCCGGATAGGACTTGGAAACGTTGCGTAGTTCTATCATCAGAACTCCTTAGCAGCCTCCAGCATACTACCCTCTCAGCAAACATGGCCCCAAGTATACCGCAGGGCTTACGGGTTACGTCTACAAATGAGCGCGCCCGCTGCGGAAGCGATGTCGGAGGACGCGAGTATAAGTCTCGTACATCCCACCACGAAGCACCAGCTCAGCCCACGTAACGGGCTGAGCTTTTTTCATTCCATACGATTTTTCAGAGTAATAGGCCTTTCGGCAACGCGGAAATACCTATATATCAAGCGCTGCGTGGTAAGCCTGGTACACGGCAGCAGTGATGGTGCCAGGGCGCACGGCATCGCCGACAATGCGCACGAACGGCGCAGCATCGCGCAATTCGTCAACCGCTTCGATGCGCGAACGCTGGCCGATGGCGCTGACCACCGTGTCAGCCGGCACCACGATCTCCCCTTCGGACGTAGTGCACACGACTTGGCCCTTCTCGACACGCGCCACGCGAGCGCCCGTGCGGACGTCGATGCCGGCCGCCTCTATCTCGGCGAGCAAGATGGGACGGTTGCGAATGTTGCAGTCGATGGCGAGTTCGGAGCGACTGGCGATGAGGTGCACGGATTTGCCCTCGTGCGCCAGGTGAAGAGCGCATTCGCACCCGGTCAGTCCTGCACCCGCGACGACCACTTCTCCTTCCGCCTCCTTCCCGCCGATGTGCAGGTCCTCGATCGAGAGCACACGTGCGCCATCGGCAATGGGGAAAGGCGGTTTCTTGGCCTCGGACCCCACTGCCACGATGGCAGCGTCGGCGGCAAACTCCTCGGCAAACGCCGCGTCGACGGGTGTGTTCAGACGAATGTCCACGCCTGCGCGCCTGCATAGCAGCTCGTAGGTGCGTCCCAGCTCGTGCATCTCACGCTTGAAGGGAAGCGCTTGCTCCAAGCGCAGGATGCCGCCAAGCTCGTCACTCGCCTCGCACATCGTCACCTCGTGACCGCGCTTGGTTGCGGTGTAGGCAGCCACCATGCCGGCGATGCCGCCGCCGATCACGAGCACGCGCTTGCGCTCGAGGGCAGGCGTTATACGCATGCCTTCGATTTCACGTCCGATGAGCGGGTTCACAGCGCAGCGGCGCGTCTGGGTCACGGGTCGCTCGGCCATGCACACGAAGCAACGCAGGCACTTCACCACCTCGTCGCCGCGATTGGACATCACCTTGTTGGGCAGCTCCGGATCGGCCAAAAGCCCTCGGCCCATAACCACAATATCCGCTTTACCGGATGCGATGATCTCTTCCATCTGCGCGGGGTCGGACAATCCCCCGATGGTGGCGACTGGCTTACTGACATGCTTCTTTATCTCAGCTGCCAAGTACACGTTGCAGCCGTGATCGCGGAACATCGAGGGATGCGTGATCGAGAACCCGAACTGGTAAGAGCCAGCCGACACGTGGATTATGTCCACCAAGTCTTCGAGCGCCTCGGCAATGCGGCAGCCTTCCTCCAAATCGTAACCACCCTCGAAGAGCTCCGAACCGCTCATGCGCATCTCTATGGGGAATCCCACCCCAACCGCCTCGCGAATGGCGCCGAGTACCTCGCGCACGATGCGCACGCGGTTCTCAAGCACTCCACCGTACTCGTCGTCGCGCTTGTTGAAGTGCGGAGAGAGGAACTGGTTCAGAAGCCAGCCATGCCCCACATGCAGCATGACCATCTCGAAACCTGCGCGTTTCGCAAGCTCAGCCGCAGTCCCGTATGCAGTGACAATGCTGGCAATCTGCTCGCGCGTGAGCGCTTTCACGGGCATGCCGTCGGGGCGCACGCCATCGGAGGGGCCGTACTGGCAAAGGGACCCCTTTTTCTTCTTGTCCACCATATAGGTGCCCGCATACTGACCCGAATGCGAAAGCTCGATGCTCGGAATGGATCCGTGGCGCTTAATAGCATCCGCCACGAACGTGAAGGCGCCAAGTTGACCGGGTGTGGAAAGCGAGAGATGCAACATCTGAGAGCCATCGGTTTCCGGATGAACAACCAGCTCGCTCACCGTCACAACTGCCGCGCCCCCCTTGGCACGCAATTCGTAGAAACCCTGCGTGCGCGGTCCGGGCGTACCGTTCGCATCGATGTCGGTCGCGCCCATTGGAGCCGAGCACATCCTATTGCGCAAAGTCACGTTCCCCACGTTCAGAGGCTTGCACAGATTCGGGTAATCTCGCTTCATGACTGTCCTTTCGGTTTTCGACGTGGTAGTCGATAATTCACTACATCCAAATCATATTGCACCAGCAACTGAGCTCGCAACTGCATTAGCTATCGCCCTCGTCTCATGAAAGATTCAGATTTAGAAGAAGCGCATTCACCGCATGCTATACTCCATCACGTCAATTTGTTGGGGGGTTAGGTAATGGATACGAAAGCAGTAATAGAACAGCTTGTTGAACAAGTCGGTTTCGATTTCGTTGGCGAATGCACAACCGAAGGGTTCCGCACGCAACCGGAAGTGCGCAACATGTGCGCCGCAAACCTCTGCCAGCACTACGATAAATCGTGGTCATGCCCACCGGCCTGCGGTGATATCGAAGAATACGAGCAGCGCATGCGTGCATTCGACCAGTGCGTTGTCGTTCAATCTGTGGGGCAGATGGAAGATCCCTACGATTTCGAAACCGTTATGGAAACTGCCGCCACACAAGACGATCGATTCCGCGAACTGGTTAAACAATTACAGGAGCAGGATTTCGCGTTCATGCCCCTCGGCGCCGGCGCATGCATGCTCTGCAAAGAGTGCAGCTACCCGGATGCTCCGTGCCGCTTCCCCGACAAAATGGTTGTGTCCATGGAAGCTTCGGGCTTGGTGGTCAACGAGATATGCACGAAAGCGGGCATCGCATACAACCACGGTGAAAACACCATCAGTTTCACCGGCTGCATCTTGTTCTAAGACGACCGAGAAGCAGTTACAGCTCGATACGGCCGAACTTGCCTAGAAGCTCTGCTGCGGCCACGTGAGCCTCGCAAATGCAATACTTCCAACCTTCGGCCTTGCGCGCCTTCGCACCTGCGAGCATACCGGCTGCGACCTCTGCACCCATGATGTCGACTGCCGGACCTTCAGCAAACGCGATGAGGGCATCGATGCCAAGCATGCGATCCTCAAGGAAATCGAGCAGGGCGTTGGTGGCAGCTTCAACTGAAGCATCGCTATCGTCTGCAGCGACGGCATCCTTCCAAGCCTGTGCCGCTTCCTTGGTATCCTGCTTGCTCGTATCTGCCGCTGCAAGAATGTTGGCGCGCTCTGCCACGAAATCAAACAGCTCTTTCTCCATGATGTGCCTCCTTCGGCTCAAACGCTTATGCGGCAATCGACCACCGCAATCTTATAACGCCATTATAAAGTGGAACGGATTGACGCCGGACGGCACATCGTCAGCAGCCTTCGATCGAGTCGATCTCGAGCTCGGTGCCGTATAGAAGCTCAGTTTTAGAGCTGCCGCAATGGGGGCAAATTCTGCCCTGAGGAACAGCCTTGTACGTCTTTCCACAATCGTTGCAGACGTTCACCGCTTCAATCTGATAAATCTCAAGCTCTGCATCTTTGAGCACGTCGCTGCGCTCAGAAGCCCAAAGCCAAGCGTCTTCGAAGAAATCGGTCACGACACCCGAAACCTCGCCCAAGCTGACCGTCACCTTGTCAATGCGAGACAAACCGTGCTCCCGCGCGGCATCCTCGAGAAGATCGACCATATGAAAAACGACGCCCAGTTCGTGCATGATTCCCTTTCCGCTTTCATGCGCGCACGAGATATGGAACAAGCTGTTCTTTCGCCCGCAGGCGCCTCGAGCTAGCGTACTGCCCAATCTTACTAGAAAGCAGACAAATCTGCGGTCAACCCATCACGAGATTCAGCATTGAAACGCTCGGCAGTTGTATGATGTTGAACACAGAATAAACGGGGTTATTACTGCAATTTAACCGCCTCCGGAACTCAAAAAGAAGAGAGGGCGTACGCATGACAGACCAGCATTGGGCAACACCCGAAACCGAACATGGCGAGGGCCATCGCGATCCCAAGCGCAATCAGGGAAACGTCATCGTGAAGGTTTTCGACCAACCTGAACGCGCGAAGTCGAAAGAAGAAAGCGAGCATCCTGAACTTTGGGAGCCCAACTACGTATGGCGTCCTTCCAAGGCGTATCGTCCCAACGAACCCATGGATCCATACGTTCCAGCTCAAATCGATCCCGCCACGCGTCCCGAGACGATGAAGCTGGCGAAGATGATGATCGACCGCATCCCGAAGAAGCTCGGTATCCAGAAGGTCACGCCTGCCGATCCCGAATGCTGGGGCTTGCTTTCAGTCTTCACCGAGGAAACTGCCTACATCGCCAACCACATGGGCATTCGGCATCCCATGACCATGAAGCAAATTGCCGAGGCTTGTGAGTGGCCGCTCGAGAAGGTCGAGCCGCTCGTGAACCTCATGGCCCAGAAAGGCAACCTCGAGTACAACTGGGAGAACCTCGACGGCACGAACCCGAACCACGAAAAGCGCTTCTCGCTGCCCGTGCAACTGCCCGGCATGGGCGAGTTCTACGCCATGAACGAGGCGGCCCTCGAAGAGCATCCCGAGATGAGCACCTACTTCGAGCGCATCGCATATTTGGGACCCTCGATGATCGCCGACATCGTCCCTCCAGGTGGCGGCGGCGTCGGCATGCACGTCGTACCCGTCGAGAAAGCTATCGAGCAAATCGAGTCATCCGTCGACGTCGAGCACATTTCGCATTGGCTCAAGAAGTACGATCGCTTCTCGTCGGCCGTATGCTCGTGCCGCATGTCCGAGACCGTGCGCGGCGTGAACACGGGCGACGACCCCGAGGGTTGGTGCATCGGTGTGGGCGACATGGCCGACTACGAGGTGCAAACCGGCAAAGGCCGTTATGTCACCTACGAGGAAGCGCTTGAAATCATCCAGAAGGCCGAGGACCTCGGCTTCGTGCACCAGATTACCAACATCGACGGCTCCGAGAAGATCTTCGCCGTGTGCAACTGCCAGAAATCGGTTTGCTACGGCCTGCGCACGAGCCAGCTGTTCAACACTCCGAACTTCAGCCGCTCGGCCTACGTGGCGCACGTAGACCCTGATGCATGCGTTGCCTGCGGACAATGCGTAGAGAACTGCCCCGCCGGCGCCGTGAAACTCGGACAGAGGCTGTGCACGCTGAACGGGCCGATCGAGTATCCAAAGCACGAGCTGCCCGACGACACACCGTGGGGCCCCGACAAATGGGATCCCGACTACCGCGACAACAATCGTATCGAGACGTACGACACGGGCACCGCTCCCTGCAAGGTTGCCTGCCCTGCGCATATTGGCGTCGAGGGTTATCTGCGCTTGGCCGCACAAGGCCGCTATACCGAGGCACTCGCCCTCATCAAGAAGGAGAACCCCTTCCCCGCCGTCTGTGGTCGCGTGTGCAACCACCGCTGCGAAGACGCCTGCACGCGTGCAACGATCGACGATGCAGTGGCCATCGAAGCCGTGAAGAAGTTCATTGCCGAGCGCGACCTGAGCGCCGAGACGCGTTTCATCCCGCCCGTGTTGCAGCCTTCGCTGCGCGGCCCCTACCAGGAGAAGGTCGCCATCATCGGCGGCGGACCCGCAGGCCTCACATGCGCATACTACCTTGCCACCTTGGGATACTCTCCCACAGTGTTCGAGAAGAACGAGCTGCCGGGCGGCATGATGACCTATGGTATCCCCTCGTACAAGCTGGAGAAAGACGTCGTGGCTGCCGAGATCGACGTGCTGCGCGAACTGGGCGTCGACATTCGCTGCGGCATCGAGGTGGGCGCTGATGTGACGCTCGACGAGCTGCGCGAGCAGGGTTACAAAGCGTTCTATCTGGCCATCGGAGCACAAGGCGGGCGCCTTGCCGGAGTGCCCGGCGAGGATGCCGAAGGCGTCACCACAGCTGTTGAGCTGTTGCGCACCGTGCTGGCCGACGAGGGCCATGAGCTGCCAGGACGCACGGTTGTCGTCGGTGGCGGTAACGTGGCCGTCGACGCAGCACGCGCTGCAGTCCGTGCAGGCTCGACCAACGTGACGATGCTCTGCCTGGAGCAGCGCGACGAGATGCCTGCGACACCCGAAGAGCGTCTCGAGGCGGAAGACGACGGCATCGTCATCGAATGCGGATGGGGGCCTGCTGAAGTTCTCACCGAAAACGGCCGCATATCGGGCGTCACATTCAAGCGCTGCACGCACGTGTTCGATGAGGACGGCCGCTTCTCCCCCACTTACGACGAGACGGACGTCAAAACCATCGCTTGCGACAACGTGGTGATGGCAATCGGCCAATCCATTGAATGGGGCAACCTGCTTGAGGGCTCCGCTGTGGAGCTTGGCCCAGGCAGACGCGCGCTCGCAGATGCGCAAACCTACCAAACGGCGCAGCCCGACATCTTCGTGGGCGGCGACGTCTACACGGGCCCGAAGTTCGTGATCGACGCCATCGCGGCCGGACACGAAGCCGCCATTTCCATCCATCGCTTCGTGCAGCCGGGCAACTCGCTGACCCTGGGACGCAACCAACGCCGCTACATCGAACTGAACAAGGAAGACGTGGCAATCAACCCCTTGAGCTACGACCATGGCCCCCGCCAGCACGAAGGCGTGAACGAAGAGATCGACCAGCGACGCTCGTACCGCGACTGGCATATGACCCTCACCGAAGAACAGGTCCGCGCCGAAACCGCCCGCTGCTTGAAGTGCGGCGCGAGCGTCGTCGACCCGAACAAATGCATCGGTTGCGGCGTATGCACGACCAAATGCGATTTCGATGCCATACATCTGAGCCGCGAGCATCCCGAATGCTCGACCATGTACAAGAACGAGGACAAGCTCAAGGCAATCATCCCCTACGCCGCCAAGCGCAGGGTGAAGATCTTGAAGAAGAAGCTGAAGAAGCGCTAATGATGTTGAACAAGGCATCGGACGATCCACTCGATGCCATTCAAAAAGGATCGCACAGGACTACAAGAAGAAAGGATGTGCTATGTCAAAGAAGTCGGGCAAGAAGGGAGCTTTGGCGGTTGCCAAGGCCGTGGTTCCGGTAGTTGGCGTTGCCGGCGCCGCCGTCGGCGCCGTGGTTGGCGGCTGCCAGGCCGTGTACGAATGGGGCAAGGAATGCTATGCCACTCCTGCCGAGCAAGCGCTCACGTACCCGGGCGACGAGCTCATGGAGCGCTTCGACCCCGCCCTCGTCGAGACGGTGACGTCAGCCATCACCATCAACGCGCCGGTCGAGGAAGTGTATCCCTGGATCTACCAGTGGGGCGGCACGAAATCCGGTTCGCTCAGCTCCGAGGTGCTCGAGCGCGTGTTCGGCCGCATGTCCATTTTCAACCGCTACGAGATCTGCGAAGAGTGGCAGATGCCCGATGCATTCATGCCTGGTGACTTCATGGAGTGGGACCGCAGCGGTATGGGTTGCGAGGCTGCCGACGTCGTAGCTGACAAGTACATCCTGAGCTTCTCCGACATCAAGCACCCGCCACGGGCGCGTGGCGCATACGCCATCGCCGGCGGCACAGTCGACGACATGAACTTCATCTGGGGTTGGTACTTCGTGCCGCTGCGCGGCAACCGCACGCGCTTCATCTGCCATTGGAAGTACTATGGCACGACCAACGCCCCCACCCGCTTCGCTCTGAAGCGCGCCATCCTCCAATGCGGCACAGCCATGCAGCGTTGGCAGATGGAATACACGAAGAAATGCGCTGAGGGCACAATGCCCGTCCACAGGCACGTGAAGCTGTATCGCAAGATCTTCGGACCGTACCACCATGTGCCCGACGAGATCCAGGACAAGACGGATTGCACGCATGTCCGCGACGGCCGTGAGGCACCTGCGATCGAAGAAGTGCGTCCCGCCAAGATGGCCGATCCGGCTTGGCCGCCCGTCGACGGTCCGTGGGATGTCGATTTCGACTATTACAAGGAGCGCATTCCGCGCGCCATCGAGGAGATCAAGCAGATGGCTGCCAAGCAGCAAGCGGCCGCCGATGCCAAGATCGCCGCGCTCGAGGAAGAACTCGCAGCGCTTCAGTAACACGTGATTAAGTGGCACACCGTTCCCAGGGAGCTGTGTGCCACCAACAGAAAGGAACACTAATGGATAAGAACGTACGCATCGCAATCATCGGCGGTGGCCCGGCCGGCCTTTCCGCAGGCATGTACCTGGAGCAAGCAGGTTACGAGAACTACACCATCTTCGAGCGCAACGGCTGGGTCGGTGGCAAGTGCCATTCGCCCGAATACAAAGGCCGCCGTTACGAGCTCGGCGCCATCATGGGCGTTCCCTCATACTACGCCATCAAGGACGTCGAGGACTTCTGCGGCATCACGCATGACGGCCCGCGCCTGAACCGCAACTACAAGGACCTCAAGGGCAATGTCGTCGACCCGTTCGACCCGAAGAAGCACCCGCTGTCCGCACCGCGCCTGCTCAGGATGAAGAGCCAGATCAAGAAATTCGGCGAGCTGCTGCAGACGAAGTACAAGGGCTATGACGTAAACGGCCACCGCGGCGTTGCACAGGGTCGTTACGACGGCTACGCTGTCACACCCGGCCGCGAGTACATCTCGGGCGAAAACGAGAACCTGAAGGACCTGGCGCTTCCGTTCAAGGAGTTCTGCGAGCTGAACGGCGTCGAGCTCGTGCAAGACGTTTGGATTGGCCCGTTCACCTCATTCGGCTATGGCTACTTCGATGAGATCCCGGCCGCCTATGTGCTCAAGTACCTCGACTTCCAGACCACGATGAACTTCGTCAAGGTGAACCTGTGGACGTGGAAAGACGGCACGCAGTCAATCTGGGAGCACCTCAACGACAAGATCAAGCATCCGGCGCTCCTGAACTCCGACATCACCAAGATCGAGCGCAAGGACGGCAAGGTGTTCATCACCGTCAACGGCGCAGTCGAGGAATTCGACAAGCTGGTCGTCACCGCTCCGCTGCAGTACTTCGGCGACTACGCCGACATCCGCGAGGACGAGCAGAAGTACTTCAGCAAGATCGACTACGAGCGCTATGACGTCCAGGGCTTCCTCACCGAGCCTGATAAGGCGCCCGACATCTCCTACTACATCATGGAGAACATGGTGCCCGAGCGCCTCGGCCACCTGATGGTTTACTATCACCGCTGGCCGATCGACGACCCGGATCAGATGTATGTCACATACGCGCTGCGCAAGCATCGTGACCTGAAGGAAGTCGACTACGAGGAATGCAAGAAGACCGTTCTCGCCGACCTCGAGACCATGGGCAACCCTGCCAAGGAAGTCATCGAGGAGCGTTCGTGGTACTACTTCCCGCACGTCTTCACCGAGGATTACGCCGCAGGTTGGTACGACGACGTCGAGGCGATGCAGGGCAAGTACGACACGTACTACGCGGGCGAGATCATGAGCTTCGGCGACATGGACGAAACCGTCGAGTACAGCCGCGAGCTCGTGCTGCGCTTCTTCCAGTAAGCGACAATTTTGAATTACCCGGCACCCAGCCTTCGCGCGTTTTTTTCAGGACGGGGGCTGGGTGCCCGCCTACGGCAACTCGGCTAACCTAAGTGCTTCTAATACAGTGCCTCGCAAGCGGCGGGCACCCCGCCTCCCGGCCTGAAAAAAGCTACCTGGCTTGAATTGGTGACACATGATTCGATACAAGGACTTCGAAGACCTCATCAATCGCATGACTGCCTCTGCACCTGACAAGGCGGCGTTGCTGTACTCTCCTAAAGGCGAGGAAGTGCAGGCTGTGACGTGGGCTGAGCTGGCGGAGCGTGTGCATGTGCGGGCCGATGAGCTTGCTCATCGCAACCGGGCATGCGAGGCGATTCTGGCTGATGGGTCATGCGGATGCGTTGTCGAAGTGTTCGCAGCCGTGCAAGCCGGCCTCCAGGTTGCCCTCGTCGATCCGCTCATGCCGAACGGGGTCATGGAGCCATTGCTACGCTCGGTCGACGCCGATTGCGCATGGTCATCCAATCCTGCCCGCCAAGAGGAAATCGAGAAGACACTCGCACCCAAATCAAAACCTGCTTACGGCGCGCATGGCGTGCTGTTCTTCACGAGCGGCACAACGTCGTTTTCGAAGGCAGTCGTGCTCACCGACGAGAGCTTGATGTCGAGCGCATACAACGGCTCATCGTTGCTTCCACTCTCACCAGGCGACACGCTGCTGTGCCTTCTACCACTCTCGCACGTGTTCGGGTTCGTGTGCGGACTGCTCTGGGGGCTCTCCTGCGGCGCTACGGTCGCGCTTGGACGAGGACCACGCTACTACGCATCCGATTTCGCCACGTTCAAACCGACGACAGTCTCGACTGTGCCGAAACTGCTCGAGTTCTTGGTGGCACGTGGCGCGCTCAACGACGAGCTTTCGCTCGTGCTCGTGGGAGCAGCCGACTGCGCTGATAGCTTACTCGATGCGGTTCGCAGCCGTGGCATCCGCGTCAGCTTGGGCTACGGCCTCACCGAAACGAGCTCAGGCGTTGCGTTGAGCATCGGCGACGATTTCCACGCGATGACCGTCTGCCCCGAAGTCAAGGTGGCGATTGCGGATGATGGCGAGATCCTCGTGAACGCACCGACCTGCATCATGCAGGGCTATTATCGCGACGAGGAGAAGACGGCCGAGGCGATACGCGAGGGCATCCTTCACACGGGAGATTTGGGATTCTTCGACGAAAACGGCTTGCTGCACGTGAAGGGACGCAAGAAAGACGTGCTCATGCTCCCAAACGGAACGAAAGTGTTCTTGCCGGAATACGAAGCTGCCGTAATCGACGCGCTGAAAGAGCACGATGTTGCCGTGATGCTGCGCGGAAGCACTCTGACGCTTGTATGCGGCAAACTGGCCTCAAAGCAGGCCGGTGAGATAATGAAAGCAATCGAACCCGCCATGGCAACCTATCCGCCAGGGTCGCGTATCGGCCACATCGTCCACATCGGACATGCGCTGCCGCGCACGGCTGCCGGCGATATCGAACGATGGAAACTACAGAAGGAACTTGACGATGGCAACTGCTGAAGAAATCAAAACGCGTGCGCGCGAGATCATAGCACAGGACCTCCCCGAAGACTACAATCCGGACATCAAAGACGACGAACTGCTCATCGCCGAAGGAGGAGTCGACTCGCTCGGCTTCGTCCATGTGCTCACCAAGCTCGAAGGTGAATTCGGCGCCCACGTCCCCGACGAGGAATGGTGGGATGCCAAGTCGCTCGATGCCCTCGCTGAGGTCATCTTGCGCAACATTCAGGAGTAAAGCGGGAAACACGCAATGAAGCGCCGTGCTTTTTTGCCCGCAATGGGCGTATCGAACATTGAGCTGTTCTACGACCTCATCTTCGTGTACTGCATCAGCGTGCTCACGTCCACGATGCACCATATGTGATGCCCACCATGATCTCGGGCGTGATGCCGTCGTCGTAGTCATACTTGCGGATGATGTCGATGATTTCCTTGAGACGACCGCTCGTGTCCGGACCAGCCTTCTTCGCATCCCTGCGTTGCTTGATCAAGGCACCGATGAAACCCGAGATGTGAATTGACCTCCGATGTTAAAGCTGACGAATACGTATTGTTTGGCGTCAGCGGCCTTTACTTCATCGCGGCCTCGTATTCCGCATCGTCGATATCCTCGAGCGCTTCCGGACGAACGACCAACACGTCACAATTCATGTTTCGAATCAGGAACGTTGAGGTGCTACCGACAAATGCGTACTTGATGTTCGACAGACCGCGAACGCCGCAGATGACAAGATCGGGATCGAATTCCGCAGCCAAATCCCCAAGGGCTTCCTCGATGCGCCCAGCAGCAACTTTCACCTCGACTGAAGAGATGCACTCGTCATGCATCGCGCGCGTGAGCTGGCGCTCGAGCGCCGACTCGATGGACTCTTTGCTCTTGGCAACGATCTCAGGAATGTCGACGCGGGCCATTTCCAAATCCGCTGATTCGATTGCATGGGCGAAGAGCACCCCGGCGCGGTTGTCGTGTGCAATTGAAAGGGCACGGCGGGCAACGGCTAGCTGGGTATCGCTTCCGTCGAGCGCTGCGAAGATTCTGTTGTATCGTGCCATATCGCGATTCCTCTCTTGTCGGATTTGCGTCCATGAGCATTTTAACCGTATTCATTGATGAAACAGCGAGATGAATCGATGCAACGCTTTGCATGCTGCACCGTATAATTAAATAGCGAGTAAAAAATCGGAAAACGCGGGGAGAGGAGAGATCATGTTGAGGTTCATATCAGCAAAGAACGTGTTCGTGGCCGCATTGATGACAGCGCTTATCGCTGGCGTCTTTGCACTTTCAGGATGCGCATGTTCGAGCAATCAACCGCAATCGTCCACGAGCACTTCCAGCGGAGATGTCATGTACACGGTGCCTAACGTCGTGTCATTGACACAAGCGGATGCACGGAAGGCGATTCTTGCATCTGGCTTGCAAGTCGGCACGGTCACGAACGAGCCATCCGACACGGTGCCGCTCGGTAGCGTCATCTCCCAAGATCCGGCAGCTCTTACGAGTGCGAAAGCCAATTCCAAGGTGAACCTCGTCATCTCCTCGGGAAAGAAAGAGGCTCAAGATGTCAAGGTGCCCGACCTCAAGGGCATGTGGCAGGAAGATGCCAGGAAGGCGCTTTCCGATGCAGGGCTTGTCGGCATTGCGGCAACCCCTGAAGAAACCGCAGAGGTGCAACCCGGGCAAGTATTCAAGCAATCCATCAGTGCTGGCACCACGGTGAAAGAAGGCACGAAGGTTGCGTACACGGTTGCATTGTCGCCCACTGAGACAACAGTTCCCGGCGTTATCGGAATGACACGTGATGACGCGAAAGCCGCCATCACCAATGCGAAGCTCAGCTTTGACAGCACCACCGCCTACAGCGACAGCGTCGAAGAAGGCAAGGTAATGGGGCAATCAATTGCGGCTAACACGCAGGTGAAACAGGGCACGGAGGTCAGCGTGACCGTATCGCTCGGCCCGAAACCCACCCAAGACGTGACAGTTCCCGATGTCACGTCGTATTCGTGGAGTGACGCCCAAGCAACTCTGCAATCTGCCGGACTTGCTGCACGCTACACGGGCGATCCCGCCGGCGTCGTCGTCTCGCAAGACGTCGCTGCGGGCACTAAGGTCGCCCCGAACACGTTGGTGACCGTCACGCTCTCATCTCCCTCGCAGATGGTAGAGGTTCCCAATCTTGTCGGCATGAGCGTCTCTGCCGCCGAAGCAGCAACTGACGCCGTCGGCCTTGGGCTCGACGCTTCAGCATCGAGCGGCACTGTCATCGATCAGTCACCAGCTGCTGGACAGCTTGTTGAAACGCGCACCGTCGTCTCGGTCACGGTTCAGACCGACGACGATAAAACCGCCAAAGCATTCATGGGCAAGTGGCAATCCGACCGCGCAAACATCGAGATCAACAACATCGGCAGCGGCTTCACCGTGACCGTCTCGTGGGCTTCCGACTCGGAGCAGACCACCACGTGGGAATACAACTGCGAAATCAAGGATGGCAAGCTGGTCTCTGACAAGAAGGGGCGCAAATCCGAAGTTATTACCGACAGCAAAGGCCAGAGCACGAACGTGCTTTACGAAGACGGCAGCGCAACGTTCTCGATTGACAACCAAGGAAAACTGACTTGGAAGGATGACAAGGAAGACGCCGGCAAGAACATGAAGTTCGACAAGCTTCCTTCGTAAGCGTCTAAACCATCACGCTCGCGATCATTTGGCTACCTGGGGCCTTGCCCTAGGTAGCCAATCTTACGCATAAGCGCGGACAACGGCCATGGTCTCGGAAGCGTAACCGCGCCCGAACAGCGCGCAATGATGGAGCAGTGGAGCCAGCTGGTGCAGCTTCACACGTTCACGCCAACCATCGGCGAGCGGTGATGCCTCGTTGTAGGCTGAGATGATGCGGTCGAGGAACGGGCAACCGAACAATGCAAGCATCGCCAAATCGGTTTCGGCGTGTCCTCCATGGGCCATCGGGTCTATGAGCATTGCACCCACATCGTTGCCAGGGTCGGTGGTCCAGAGCAGATTGCCCGACCATAAATCGCCATGTATGCGAGCAACCTGATTGCCCGACGATACAACGAGCCCAGGTTGCGAGACATCGTACTCGCCGTTTTCCAAACGTATGGCAAGACGTTCGACGAGCGAAGCCTCCTCCCGCGTTATCGCGCGAGCGTCACGTGCTTGGCGTGCATAGGACATGACCCGCCACTTTGCGAAGAAGGCGCCCCAGGAATGTGGTGCATCGCATTCGGAAACAGTGGGCGTGAGAGACCGCCTGATTCGGTATGCACCCTCCCACCCTGTGGGCGGCGCACCCCACCATGGAGCTCCCGCTGCGTGGGTGATGGCGAGTGCGACGCCAACGCGCTCCGCAGAGGCAGCACTCGGCGCCCCAACCGGTACGCGCTTTTCCACCAGCTCGACGGAACTGGCCGACAGCACTTCAACGGTCGGCATGCCGCCTACAGGTTCAGCTTCGGATAACCAGCGCAGGGCAGCTGCCTCCCCCTCGAGAGACGACGTTTCCGGCGTACCGTGTTTCACGAACAATTCGTCCAATGTAATCCTCCTGACCGCTACTGGAGGTATACCATAAACTGCAAGGTTCCAAAACGTGCTCGAATCGCTTCTCAGGCAGCTGAAAGGAGAGCGTAGTGAACACCGTCACACTCGGGTCTACTGGCATAACCACCGTCCAGAACGCATTCGGCGCATTGCCTATACAACGCGTCACGGAACAAGAAGCCGTGCACTTACTGCACAAAGCCTATGATGGCGGCATGCGCTATTTCGACACCGCCCGCGCCTACAGCGACAGCGAATCGAAATTGGGCGTTGCATTCGGCGGTATGCGCGACAAGGTGTTCATCGCGACTAAGACCATGGCCACAACGCCGGAAGCGTTTTGGGAGCAGCTTGAGACCTCGCTTGCGAACCTGCGCACCGACTACATCGACGTCTACCAGCTACACAACATACAGCAATGCTATCGCCCGGGCGACGGCACTGGTTTGTACGAGTGCATGCTCGAAGCGAAAGCGCAGGGCAAGATTCTCCACATCGGCGCAACGGCCCACAAGATCCACGTCGCCGAAGAGGCAGTCGAATCCGGCCTTTACGAGACGATGCAGTTCCCATTCAGCTACCTCTCGTCGCAGCGCGAATTCGACCTCGTAGAGCTGTGTGCACAACGAAACGTCGGGTTCGTCGTCATGAAAGGCCTTGCCGGCGGTCTCATCTCGAACAGCCGAGCCTGCATGGCTTTCATGAACGAGCATCCGACGGTGCTGCCCATCTGGGGCGTGCAACGCGAGCACGAGCTCGACGAATGGCTTTCGTACATGGACGACACGCCCACCATGGACGCTGAGCTGCGGGCGTTCATCGAGCAGGAACGCGCCGAACTCAAAGGTGGGTTCTGTCGCAACTGCGGGTATTGCATGCCCTGCCCCGTCGACATATCCATCAAAGATTGCGCGCGCATGTCGCTCATGTTGCGCCGTGCTCCGAGCGCCAATTGGCTCACCGAGTATTGGCAAGCAGAGATGCGCAAAATCGAAGACTGCATCAACTGCAGGCAATGCGCCAATCGATGCCCGTATGAACTGCCAACTCCAGAGCTGTTGCGGGAGAACTGGGAAGACTACCAGAACGTGCTCGCTGGCAAAGTGCAGGTGTAATTCGAAGCCCAAACCAAAGGGGGGAACAATGAACGTTACGGCAATTCTCTTCGACGGATTCGAAACGCTCGACATGTTCGGACCTGTTGAAATGCTCGGTGCTTCAGGTGAGTTCGAAACGAAGTTCTATTCCCTCGACGGCGGCATAGTGAAAAGCTACCAAGGCGTGCCGGTCGAAACGAACAAGCTCGACATGATCGATGCGCCCGAGGTTTTGCTGTTGCCGGGCGGCATGGGCGTGTACGACCAACTCGAAAACGAGGCGTTCATCTCCAAACTCGCCGAACTTGCCAGCAAAGCAAAATACGTCCTGTCAGTCTGCAACGGCGCGTTCCTCTATGCGAAGGCCGGCGTGCTTGACGGACGAAGCGCGACGACGTTCAAGGCACGCATCGACCGAGCCGAGGAGCTGTTCCCCGAAGTGTGTTGGGAGCGCAACGCTCGCTGGACCGTCGATGGCAATCTGTACGTCTCGTCAGGTGTTTCAGCTGGCACCGACATGGCGCTCGGTTTCATAGCCGATGTGTGTGGACGCGATTGCGCCGAAAAGACAGCCAACTACGCCGAGTACACCTGGAACTCGAATCCCGCCAACGACCCGTTTGCCCGCTAGCACGCACAGCGCATCGAGCATCATTGCAACCGGGAGAACGCTATCAAACGCTCAGTCATCGGCATACTCGCCCACGTTGACGCTGGGAAGACAACGCTCATCGAGTCGTTGCTGTTTCGCACGGGCACGGTGCGTAAGCTCGGCAGCGTCGACAACGGCAGCTCGCATCTCGACTTCCATGCACTCGAACAGCAGCGCGGCATCACAATCTACTCGAAGCAAGCCGCCATCGAATGCAATGATGCCGAACTGACGCTGCTCGACACGCCGGGCCACGTTGATTTCTCGGCAGAAGCCGAACGCACGTTGCAAGTGCTCGACTATGCCGTGCTCGTCATCGACGCAGGCGATGGCGTGCGCGGCCATACCGAAACGCTTTGGCGTCTGCTCGAACGACACGGTGTGCCCACGTTCATCTTCGCGAACAAGATGGACCTCTGCGAACGCTCCCGCGAGCAGGTGATGGAAGAGCTGTCCACGCGCCTCTCAACCATGTGCGTGGACTTCTCGGGCTTCCCCCATGGAACAGCGGAAACGAGCCTTCCCCCTGAATTGGCGGAAGCATGCGCTGCAGCGGACGAGGAAGCAATCGAGGAGTTCTTGGAGCACGGCGCAATTTCCATGCAAACCATGCAACACCTTGTAGCCGAACGATCCGTCTTCCCCGTGTTCTTTGGGTCGGCCCTGAAGCAGGAGGGCGTCGACGAGCTTCACGATGCCATTTCCCGCCTCGTCGAAGAGAATGCCTTCCCCTCTGAATTCGGAGCACGCGTGTTCAAAGTCTCACACGATCCTTCAGGCACCCGACTCACGTGGATGAAGGTGACGGGTGGCGCGCTCGAGGTCAAGCAAATCATCGCCGAGACGACCGATACAGGAATCGAGGCCGAAAAGGTTGACCAGATCAGGCGCTATGCGGGCGAGAAATATGAAGTGGTGCCCACTTGCCATGCAGGCCAGATTTGCGCGGTCACGGGACTTTCGCACACCCAAGCAGGCATGGCGCTCGGAAACGCTGCAAGCACCACCTCGAACGACACCGACGCTTATTCCATCAAGCCCGTCCTTGTGCCAACGTTCGCCTGCGGCGTTCTCCTCAACGGACACGATGTTCAAGCTGTTCATGCCGCATTGAGACAGTTGACCGACGAGGACCCCTTGCTCAACGTTCGGTGGAATGAACGACTGCAAGAACTGCAAGTGCAGATCATGGGCACAATTCAACTTGAGGTGCTCCAAGCAACCTTGCACGAGCGCTTCGGACTCGATGTCGATTTCGGGCAAGGAGGAGTGCTCTACCGCGAGACGATCGAGGAACCTGTTTTGGGCATCGGGCACTTCGAACCACTTCGCCACTATGCAGAAGTGCACCTTCTCATCGAACCGTTGCCCTCAGGATCGGGCGTGCAGTTCGGCACCCGCTGCCATGTAGACGAGCTCGATTTGAATTGGCAGCGTCTCATCCTGACCAACGCAATGGAGCGCGAGCATCTGGGCGTTCTGACAGGCTCGCCCATCACCGATGTGCGCATCACGCTCATCGGCGGCCGCGCACACAACAAGCACACCGAAGGCGGCGACTTCCGGCAGGCAACCTATCGGGCTATACGCCAAGGCCTCATGCAGGCCAAAAGCGTATTGCTCGAGCCATGGGAAACCTTCGCGCTGCGCGTTCCCGCCGAGCAGGTAGGCCGGGCGTTTTCGGACCTCCAACGCATGGGTGCCCGATACGATGCGCCGCAAACCGAAAACGATTTCGCATCGATAGAGGGCGTCGTCCCCGCAAAGGAAATCGACGATTACACCCTGCAACTCAACTCGTATACGCATGGCATGGGCTCGCTCACGTTGGAGTTCCACGGTTACGAGCGTTGCCATGACGAGCAAGCTATCATCGAGCAAGCTGCTTACGACCCCGAGTCGGATGTGCCCAACACGCCCGATTCGGTGTTCTGCTCACATGGCGCAGGACACACCGTCAAATGGAATGAGGTTGCCTCGATGGCACATGTGAAGCCAGATCCCGCCACGTTTACTGCATGGCGCGAGGCAACACCTGAGTTTTTCGGAAAGCGCTGATTACAGCGGCCTGGTCGTTGGCGCTTTGCCGCCATTCAAAACGAAATCGATGCGCTCCTTCAAGCGTTCAGCTGTCACCAACTCGTCGAACAACGGCGTCTTCATGCCATCCGCCACCAGCACGATATAGGGATAAGCAGCCACGGCAAACTTGATGCGCAGCTTCTTCTGTTCGTCGGTGTTGACGATGCAGAATTTGACCTCATCGCCATACTGTTCAGCAAGCTCCTCGAACGTGGGAATCATCTCGTCGCACATCGTGCACCAGCCAGCCGTGAACTCGATGACGCACGGCTTGTCGCAATTCGCTACTTCTGCCTCGAAGCTCTCATCGGTTATCTCGTAAACCACGTGCGTCTCCTCTCATATACGGCATACAGCATCTTCGGCGCAAAACGCGCAGAAATGATAAGTGCTCATCTCAACGAACGAATCGAAAAGCTGGGGTGCACCCAAAGAGCCGCCGCACCCGCATTGCGGTAACGTGCGCAAAATGGCATTGGACCGACCCAAGGTGCCTTGTTTGATGCGATCCCAACGACATGCGCGCAGGTAGTTTCCTGCAGGTTGGTGCACCGTCAGCTGCCCGGTAGCGTCTGCGATCGAACCCAGGATATGCACGGCAGGATCCTTTTCCCGAATCTTGCCGTACGAGGCGGCCAGCATCAACGCGTCGTCATCGAGCAACACCAGCTCGTCGTTTTCGCAATCGAACACATCACCTGTGGCAGCGTGGTACAAACCCTTCACCTGAACATCTTGCGGGTCGGAAATGTTGGCGATGAGGCAGTCTCCGCCTTCCATTTGACCAAGCCCCACCAACACCCAAGCACGCGAACTCACGCGCTCAACGCATTCGAGTGCAACACCAACCGAAAGGCCCCTCCACTCGTCCATGGCTCACTCACAAATCCTGACGAGCTGGGCGAAGGCCCAGTCGCACTCTGACGTCTTCGGCAGATGCCTTTTTGCCTTCGCCTTCGAGCGCTTGCCACGCTTCGAGCCATTGCGCAAGACGCTCGTTGCACGCTTCGAACACTTCGGTCAACCACTCGGCACTTAGCAGCCGATACTCTTGATTTGCCGGAACCATTGCGGATGCACGCACGATACTTGCTGCAACTTCAACGGATTTCTCGACATCCTGAGGCAAGATGCTGTACCCGCGGAACTTCTTTGCAGCTTCGAGCAACTCGGAATTGACCTGTACACAACTTGAAATCCCCAGCGTATGCCCGAACACATCGAAATCGCCTTGCTTTCGTATGCGCAACTCCTCGCCCATCGGCGCATCATGCGTTTCCAAAAACGTGAGGAACGTTCCGTTGTAGAACCGATCGGCCACAAGGTGTGCCCATGCGCCCAACGCGAGCGAAACCCCGGATGGCGTTTTCGACCTGCGCTTGTAGATATACATATCCCAGAACTTGTCGGCGTCTGGTATGGGTATCAAGCCGACGTTCGCCCAGTGCGTCATGCAGTAATCGATATGCATCGAAGCATCGGGCACCATGAACCCGACGTAGATGTCGGGAACGTAATTGCCGAACAAAAATGCATTGACGTCCTCGATGCCCAAGTCATGGGCAGGGCAATCAGACACAAGGCGTTCGACATGGGCGGTATGAATGTTCCAGCTAGGCATACAAGCCATGATACCGCACGAATGCGATAGTCCTCGCCTTCAGGTGCATCCGACGAATCTTTCCATGGGCTATTTGGCATACAATTGGCGCATGAAGGAGATTCTCGATAACGGACACGCTAGGGCAATCGCTGTACTGGTTGCATTGATTACTGGAGCGCTGATCATGATGATGAATCTTAGTGCATGTGGGCAACAGCCGAACAGCAAAACATCTGACGATGCCCGAGCGGCATCAGCTTCCTCACCCGACAACGCTTTCTCGCATGTGTCAGACCCAGCATCCGGCACCGATTCTGCGAAAACGATCGCGTGCATCGGCGACAGCATCACGTATGGATACGGGGTCGACAACCCTGCGAAAGAAGCATGGCCGGCATTGCTTGACAACAAGCTCGGCGACGGCTGGACGGTCGTCAACCTCGGTGTCTCAGGCACAACCCTGCTTGACGAAGGGGAATTCCCCTACCGTTCAACAGGCAACGTCGAGCGGGCAAAGGAGCTCGACCCGTCAATCGCATTCATCATGCTGGGGTCAAACGACTCCGTCGACCCGCGATGGAACACTGAGTCGTATCGAGCCCAGCTCAGCGCCCTCGTCGACGAAATCAAGAGCGCTTCGTCGAACAATGTGCAGATCGTACTGATGGCGCCTCCTTGCACGTTCTACCACCTCAACAATGCTGCCCGTGACGAATCTATCAACCAGGTGCTCGGTGAGGACATCCGACTCGCCGTGATAGACGTCGCTGAGGAAAAGAGAGCCCTCTATATAGATCTTTACGAGTTCACGGAAGACCATCCCGAATGGTTTCCCGACAAGCTGCATCCGAACGAAGAGGGCAACGCAGCCATCGCCGATTACCTGTACGACCAAGTTTTCCGATGAGTCTGATAGTGCGAATACCCATAAGGCAAGTAAAAGAACAAAATGCATCCAATGAAGGGGCGTTGATGCAGGCCAACACCCTTTTCCATGTTCAATAATCGATTCTTCTGGCTTTTCGCTCGGGCAGGAGACGTGTCTTTTCGCGAGCACTTCCACAGGCGGTGCCAAGTGAAATTGATGAAAAATCGTCTGATTCGCTGGAACGGGTATGAGTAACTCGACCCGTTCCTCGCACAGAAGCGAGATGAGAAAATCGAGTTCATTGCGACGACAAAACGAGGAGCAATGGCCAAGCTCAAGCCGAATTCGTCCATGGACCCGATATCTGCACGAATCCTTGGTCGCTTTGCACCAATACGGGGTTCCTGGACGATTGCATGCATCAATATTGGGTCCATGGACGGAATTTGGGGCAAATGAGCTGGAAAAATCGTCCATGGACTCGATATCTGCACACAAGGCTATCATTTCTGCATCAATACCAAGTCCATGGACGATTCGGGTAAATGGACGAACACCAAAACCGCGTCCATGGACGATTCGGACACAGAGGGTCACATCAATGCCGAATTCGTGGACCACGGAGCGGGCGAATCTGCATGAAGGACAAGAGCGAGATGCACTGTAACACCCTACGTCCCCATTCCATCGACTACCTCGAAGGCGCACAAACAGTCGCCGATGCGTTTGCCAAAAATACAGTGAGCAAAATCAAAAAAGCGAGGAGGTTGAAAGACGCTCTATTGTTTCCATGTAACCCTAAAGACCGGCTTGAGAAAGCCGGTCTTTTCATCCTGAAATGCACATTTGGAACACTGTACTCTTGGCCCCGATTAGCTCAAGAAGTCGTCGAGGATCTCCTGTTCGGCTTCCTCTTCAGACAAGCCGAGGGTCATCAGCTTCGTAATCTGCTCGCCAGCAATCTTGCCGATAGCCGCCTCGTGCATGAGGATGGCGTCGGGGCTATCCGCCTCGATACCCGGAATCGACTTGACCTTCGCATCGCCCATGATGATGGCGTCGCACTGCACGTGCCCACGGCAGGCGGCCTTGCCCACGACGAGCGGGTTGAAGATCTGCACGCTGCGGTCCTGGGCAACCGAGCGCGAGATGATCTGCACGCTCGAGTCTTCGCCCTCGAGCTCGATGAGCACATTGGACGTGGCGGTCTGGTCGTCATGGGTGAGCAGGCGCTCGGTCAGCACGAGTTTCGCTCCAGCGCCCAACTTCGCATTGGTGTCGCGAATCGTCGACGTGACACCGCGCAGCTGTAGCATCTCCATCTCGCAGTACGAGTTCTCGTCCATGTAGACATTGGTGGTCGGGTTGAGGATGCGCTCGCCAGTGCCCTCACCCTCGCCGTAATGCTTTTCGATGTACTTGATGCGGCTGTTCTTGCCAATGTGGAACGAGTGGATGCCGTCGTGCTCGCTTGCTGCATGGCTGTCGTTGTGAATGCCGCAACCTGCGATGATCTCGACATCACAATCATCGCCGATGTAGAACGTGTTGTACACGACGTCCTTCAGACCCGATTGCGTGACGATGACCGGGATGAACACCGTCTCGCCCTTCGTGCCAGGCTTGACCTTGATGTCAATGCCCGGGTTGTCGGTCTTGGTTTCGATTTCGATGTAAGCCGAGCTGTGACGCTCGACGAGCTTGCCGTCGCGGCGGATGTTGAACGCGCCCTTCGGCATGCCGTGAATGTTCGCGATGGTCGCCAACAGGCTCTCATCGATGGGGGAAAGATCTACTGCCATAGTTGAAAACTCCTATCGAATGGCAGCTTGCATCGACATCGGAACCGATGCAGCTGCCCATCGTATCTAGCACGTGGTGGGAATCTCGGTGATGTGAAGACGCGTCGGCTCGGTCAGCGCGCAGCCGGCAACCATCTTGCGTGCGAGGCCCAGCTGAGGCATGACCTCTTCGGTCGGCCCCTCAGCGGACACGCGCCCGCCTTCGAGCAACACGATACGGTCAGCAAGGCGGATGAGTCGCTCCTGGTGCGAGATGATGATGATCGAGTGGCCTTCGCCGGCATCGTGAATCTGGCGGAACGTCTCGGTCAGACGATCGAAGCTCCACAGGTCGATGCCTGCTTCAGGCTCGTCGTAGATGGCCAGCTTCGGATTGCGGGCAAGCATGGTTGCGATCTCGATGCGCTTGACCTCGCCACCCGACAGGTTCTTGTCGACTTCGCGCGTCAACCAATCAGCCGAGCACAAGCCGACCTTGGCCAGATACTGATTGCATGACAGCATGGGCAGACGCTCCCCTGCCGCAATCTCGAGCAGTTTCTTCACCTTCATGCCCTTAAAGCGGGCCGGTTGCTGGAAACCATAGCCGATGCCCCTCTGGGCACGCTCGGTGATGGAAAGCCCGGTGATGTCCTCACCGTCGAGCAGGATCTGACCGCTCGTCGCCTGTTCGATGCCCATAATGAGCTTGGCAAGCGTCGACTTACCGCCGCCGTTCGGGCCGGTGATGACCGTGAAGCTGTCGTCGGGAATGACAAGCGACAGGTCGTCGATGATTCGCTTGGTCTCTTTCGCACCCTCGCTTACGGGCACTTCGAAGACCAAGTTGCGCAGTTCTAGCATTGTTGCAACTTTCTCTCGTTATCGATATTTCCTATACATAGTACCCGAATGGAGACGAAAAGGCATGTGCGCGACCAAAGCACCGTCAAGGCTGCACGACGTCATCGCAATTATTATTTGCCTAGCCCTCGAGCCAAAGATACGAAACACCCAGACCACCGTCAGCAGCACGTTGTTGCGCTTCCTTGAGCTGGTCGGCATAGGAGACATCTGGCCAGAAACGCTCGGCACGCGCGAAGCCTGCCTCAACGATTAGGGAATTGACCATCTTCGAGGTGATTTCCTCGGAGCTGTTGGGGTCTGAAGGAACATCCAGCCAAACATATCGGACAAGTCTTCCGTACTTATCGGTTTCTGACACGTCTTTTTGCAGGTAGACGACACGACCAACGGGCAACAGCGCACGCACGTGTTCCGTGGCGAGCACGCCCTCCTGCGTGTTGCGCTCTTGCTCGTGCGAAGCAGATTCGGGCGCATCGATGCCCGCCAAGCGCACCCGTTTCTCATTTCCGTCGATTACGACGTCAATCGTGTCGCCGTCCACCACGTACTCGACGGTAGCTTTCTGGAACTCAGCTGAAGGCCCTTGTTGGCGATGGCATCCTGCAAGTCCAAAGGAAAGCAACGCCGCAACCGTGATGGCCAGCAGCGCAGGCACGCCGATGGAGAGCGGCGGCTTGCGCGTCTTGTGATGAAACACGGTACATGCGATGTTGCTGAAATCGGTCAACTTCTTCCTTCCACGTGGTCGAACACTATAACGTATTTGGAGCGATACAGCCGATGTTGTGAGAAACTGGTTGCATCAAGGAGGAATCCATGTCCCGATTGAAGCGCGCCGAAAAACCACGAGCGAAAAAGCCACCTGACACGCGGCCGTTCATCCGCGACGCCAGGCGCCCGTTCGAGGGGCCTGTCGAAAAAGCCACCGTCAACGTCACCATGGTGCTGCTCGCTCTCGTCGTAGGCTTCATCGTCGGCTTCCTGGTCTTTCTCGTCATGAACCTTTCAACATGGCTGACTGAGCTGCTGTGGAAAGGCGCGGGCGAGTCATTGGGCGCTGCCTGGTTCCCCTTGCTCGTCTGCACGTTGGGGGGTCTCATCATCGGTTTGTGGACCCATTACTCGGGAAGCCGCGTCGAACCGCTTGAGAAGGTCATGTCCACGTTTAGAGCCACGGGCTCGTACGACTTGAACGGAACGGGGAAAGCCACCGTGTCGTTCCTGCTTCCACTTGTGTTCGGTGGCTCAATCGGCTTTGAAGCGGGCCTGACGGGCTTGATCACGGCTGGCTGCTGCTGGATTCGCGACAAGTTGAAGGCTGCTGGTTTGCGCGAGGCAGCTGTAGCTGACGTCACGATCGCTGCGAGCATTTCGGCAATTTTCGCAACACCACTCGCCGGCATTGTCGCAGGCGCTGAGAGCACGCGCCCCGACGGCGACGACCAGCTCGCGGAAGCGGACGTCGACGACTACAACATGCGCCGTCCCGCCAAAATCGTGCTCTATACGGCTGCGGCATTCGGAGCGTTTGCCGGCATCCGGGCACTCTCGGCATTGTTCGGCTCATCGGCGGGCTTTCCACATTTCGACACCATCGGCTCTGAAGGAACCGGCTATCTCTGGATTCTGCTCGCACTTGCTGCAGCCTATCTGATGGCGCTGCTATACCATGCGTCGAACACCCTGACAGGACAGCTTGCGCACAACTTGGGAAACGGCATGATCGGCACCGTCCTCGGACCCGTCATTGCCGGAGCCGCACTCGGCCTGATGGCGACGTTCTTCCCTTACGTGCTGTTCCCCGGCGAAGTGCAATCGCACGAGCTCATGCAGACTTGGACGAGTTGGACCGCTGCAGCGCTCATCGCAACTGGCATGCTCAAAGCACTTGCCACCCCAATGTGCATCAACCTGGGATGGGTTGGAGGCAATTTCTGCCCGAGCATCTTCGCTGGAGCTGCATGCGGATACGGATTGGCCATGCTCACCGGGGCCGATCCCATGCTCATGGTGACGGTCGTGACATCGGGGTTCCTGGCAGGCGTCATGCGCAAGCCATTGCTGGCGATTGCGATACTCATGTTGTGTTTTCCCCTCGAAAGCATCGTGTGGATGGGCCTGTCGGCAATCGTCTTGGCAGCGCTCCCCTTGCCCGCAGTCTTGATGCCAGACAAAAGCTGATGGAATAAGCTCCAACGCAATTTCAGCAGATCTCGAAGCCCGAATCGAGACCACCCAGCTCGTTGTGCTGCATCTCCGCTTCATGCTCCTTCTCGCGAAGGGCGTCCTGGTAGCCTTTGAGCGGATCGAAGGGAATGAAGATCTTCGCACGCTGCGAGAGCGGCATGCGTGGACGCGGCAACACGGGAGCTTGAGCGTCGAAATCGTTATTCGCCACTTTTGTGCCCTCCGATCTGACGGTTGCGGTCGCGCTGGGTCGCCTGCGGCATCAAGTCGATGCCTTTCAGCAGTGCGTTCTTCCCGAACTTCCGTTTCACATCGAGGATGGCTTCCTGACGGGTGCGCTCCTCGACCGTTTCCTCTTCGTCGACGAACAGCGACAGCTGGCCTTCGCCTTCCGGCATGACGTTGTTGAAGTTCAGCATCATGTTGTGAACGGTGCGTTCGCGATCGACTATCTGCTCGAACAGATCAACGATCAGCGGCATGATAATAGCGCGGGCGTTCGTAGCTTCTGGGAACCGAACCGTTCCCCGCGCATCGATCGTATAGTTTCGCGGATCGGCGGGGTCGTAGTTTCCTCGCGGACGATCCGCAGCCTCTTTCGTGTAACGAACCGAAAGCGAGACGGAATCGGCGACAAGGCGTTGCCCCACCATATCGAGACAAGAAGCGTCAGCCATCTCCTTGATAACGAGCAGTGCGTCATCGAATGCGTAGGGCTTCCCGAGCACCTGTGCATTGGTGATCGAATGGCTCTGCGGTTGGTATGCCTTGATGTCGGCGATGGTCACCGGCTCGTATCCCCACGCATGGTCGATGAGAATCTCGGCATCGATTCCGAAAACCGAGTAGAGCCGCTCCAAATCGGGATAAAGCGCAAGCTCGCCCATGGTGCGAATGCCCAATTCGTGCAAACGACGCTCCGTCCCCTTGCCGATGCGCCAGAAATCTGTCAGGGGCTTGTGGTCCCACAGCGTCGCACGGAACGATTCCTCGTCGAGTTCCCCAAAGAAATCCACGCTGTGTTTCGCAGTGATATCGAGCGCCAGCTTTGCGAGATATAGGTTGGGCCCGAGACCACAGGCGGCAGGTATGCCCACTTCGTCGAGCACCTCGCGACGAATGCGCTCTCCCAATTCACGAGCCGTGCAACCATAGAGCGGCAGATAGTTCGTCACATCCATGAACGCTTCGTCGATCGAATAGACATGAATGTCGTCTTTCGAGAAATACCGCAAGTAAATAGCGTAGATGTTGGCAGAGTACTCGATGTACTTGGCCATGCGTGGGGGCGCCATGATGTAATCGAGCGTATCGGGTATCTCGAACACGCGGGCACGACCGGAAACACCATGAGCTTTGAGCGAGGGTGAAACGGCGAGGCAAATCGTCTTCTCCGTGCGTTCGGGATCCGCCACGACCAAATTGGTCGTCATGGGGTCGAGCCCGCGCTCGATACATTCGACCGAAGCGTAAAACGACTTCAAGTCGATGCACAGATACTGCTTGCTCTGTTGGGAATCACCCACCCGTCGACCTTCCTGCTCTTCGAATCCAATTACTTTCACTGCACGTCAAACTCATCCACGACATCGAGGCCTGCATTCGCAAGCATGTCTGCAGCGATTCCGCGACCGGGAATGACAACCCCCTTGAAGGAGCCGTCGTACACTTCGTGCACCCCACACGAAGGGCTGCGCGATTTGAGAACGGCACGTTTGCAACCCCGCTCTCGAGCGATCGCAAGCGCTGCACGTGCGCCGTCGAGAAAAGCCTCCGTCCGGTCGTGTCCCATGCGATCGACGACGCGACCATCGTGTTGAATTTCCGAAGGCGTGCGCGGCGTCGGCAGCCCACCGAGCTGCTCAGGGCAAACTGGCACGAGCTCGTATTGACCTGCGAGCGCCTTCGCCTCTTCGCACGGTTGTGCTTTGCCATCGTAGCGGCACGGCTCTCCCAGCAAACACGCGCTTATCAATATGGCCTCGTGCGACATTGCTCCCCCTTCATCCTGATGCGGGAACTTGGAGCTTGCCGTCAACGGAAACGCTCACCTTGCTGTTGCAATACGGGCAGAAACGCGACATGCCGAGCGGCACCGTGATATTCGCGCCGCAATTCGGGCACGATGCTCCAATTGACGACATCATGCCACTTGGATCGAAATCGGGGTTCATCAAATCGTCTTCTTGCTCGATGTGCAAGTCGCAAACCGATCCAGGCACGAGAGCCGCAACGCCGTCGTGCACCTTTATCGACACCGTCGCACCGCGCGGATAATTCGCCACGTTGGATTCTCCAGTCGTGACGCGCGCTTCCCGAACTTGGCCGGACATCAAATAGCGAATGACGAGCGTGATGCACGGTTGGCCGTTCATCGTGACCCGATAGTCTGGCTCGTAATCGTAAATCTTTCCGAGATACGAAGCGCCTTGCTGCAACACGGCATCGGTTTCGTGCATGCCATCATGCCCGATCTTGGCGAAAAACCCGCCAACGCCGCAGAAGATGGCCACGAACAGCACACCGAAAAGCATCATTTCAGGTTCGTGTAAAGATACGGACATCGCCACGCCGCCCAGTCCGATGATGGCGCCGAGCACCACGAACAGGATGCCAAGGTAGAACATGATCTTCATGGGGCTGCCCGCTGGCCCGCTGACTTCAAGGCTCGTTCTCGTCATGAGGTTCCTTCTTCCAGCTGATACGAGGTTATTATACGTCGCTCCGAAACAACGATGAGGTCGGTGTCTCGCTCGAGGAAGAGCGCTAAACTATGTGAGAGGAGGACCACCTGTCAAGATGACTTACAACCGCACTGATAGATTTAATGATGGCTACGACCCCAATCGCGATCGTAGACAGACAACCATGCGCAACGCCAATCGAGACCTTTACTATGCGTCCTCGCGCAACACCAACCACAACCGCGCCCGAACGTCTGAGCGCAGCGCCAACCAAAACCGCGCGTCAACCCGAAGCACCAATCGCAGCCGTGTTGACTCCTCCACGCACAGAGCAACCGGCACTACTCGAAACAACTCGACTCGTTCTGCCTCGCAGAGACGTAGCTCGCAACGCTATGGCTCGAATCGCTATGACACGAACCGTCAATCCACCATGCGTGCGTACGGAGCAAGTGCATCAACTACTGCCAGCAGGAAGCCATTCGTCATCGTAATTGCTGCAGCAATAGTCCTTGCGCTCGCAATCGTTGGATGCAATGCACTCAACCACAAGACGAGCTCGAACGAGAAACCAGTCGAATCGCTCATGTCGACCATCACCGCCTCGCAACCGCGCATGCTCACGTTCCTTGCCGTTGGCGATATCGTGCCTCACAAGGAGATGATCGCCCAGTCACGCAGCGACGACGGATCCTACGATTTCAACCATGTTTTCGAGCCCGTGCTTACGCGGCTTGCTCCCTATGATCTGCTCAGCGTCACGCAAGAAACGCCTCTCGTCACCGATGAATCGCGTGTGGGCGGCTATCCGATTTTCGGAACGCCTGTCCAAATGGGCGATGCAATTGACAACGCCGGCTTCGACATCGTGACATCGGCGACGAACCACTCGTTGGACCAAGGCATCGACGGCGTCTTCGACACGGTGGACTACTGGAAGCAGAACCATCCCGAAATCACGCTCATGGGTTTGCACGATGATCCCGCAGACGCCAACGGGGTCACGTTCATCGAACGCAACGGCATCACGATAGCGATGACCGACCTCACGTACAGCCTCAATGGATTCGAGTTGCCCGCAGGACAGGAATACGCCGTCGACATGCTCGACGACCTCGACACGATTGTGGCAAACGTCGAAGCCGCCCAGGAAAAAGCCGATATCACCATCTGCTACGTCCACATGGGCAACGAGTACGCAACAGTGCCCTCGGCCGAACAGCGCGAAACTGCCGAGCGGCTCATTGATGCGGGCGCCGACGTTGTGATTGGCTCGCATGTGCACGTCGTGCAACCCATGGAGGAAGTAACCACGGCTGCCGGCAACAAGGGCATCGTGTACTTCAGCCTTGGCAATTTCGCCTCGAACCAGGCCGACGTCGAAAACATGCTCGGCGGCGCAGCCGTCTTGACCATCGCGAAGACCCCGACCAAGGACGGTGGTTGGAGCACATCGGTCGTATCGCACGAATTCGTGCCCGTCTTCTGCCATTACGACTACGACACAACGCAGATGTACTTCCTCGACGACTACACCGACGAGTTGGCAAGCAGCCATTTCATCACGCTGTACGGCCACCCGTTCACAGTCGATCAAGTTAACGGCATTTGGACGGACATCACCGGCTTGCCGAGATAGCGAAGTCGTTGGGAGAAATGCACAGGGTTAGCAATGGCGCAAATCGACTCTAACTTGACCAAAGACCAAGTTGCCCAGATGGAGCGCGAGTTCGCACGCAAGCGAGCCGCTGCCGAGCGGAGACGTGCCGCCGAGCTCGCACGCTTGTCAGACGAGCGGACGATGGTCGACGAGCGCCAGACAACCTGGACCTATTTCATCGTCGACGGCAACTTCATACGCCTCATCGCATGCGACACCGCCGAGGAGACGCTCGATGTGCCTGCTGATTTTGAGGGCCTCCCGCTCAAAGAAGTCGATCCAGAAGCGTTCTCGAATCTCGTCGCAACAAGGGAGATCGCGCTCCCCGACTCGATTGAAGCCATTGGCACCTACGCATTCCGCGGATGCGAGAACCTGGAACGGCTCGTTCTGCCTGCCCGCACGACCACGTTCTCATCGAGCTGGGTTTCGAAATGCCCGAACCTCACAGAGCTCTCACTTCCCGAATCACTCGAAACCGTGACAAACGAAGTGCTGGCCAACCAAGCTGTGAAGACGCTTGCAATCGGCCGTCACACACAGTTCATCCAACCGGGTGCATTCGAGAAATCCCACCTGGAAACCTTGATCATCAGCCCTGACAACGAGCATATTGGGACCGATGGAACCTGCATCTACTCCGCCGACGGATCCGTGCTGGTTGCCCTTGCAAAGCCTGCGCATTGCTACGAAGTCGCCGCAGGCTGCCAACGCATCGCAACCAAGGCGTTCGCCGGAGCGAAAATGCTCGAAGAGGTGACGCTACCCGAAGGCGTCACGCACATCGACGAGCTTGCATTCGCCAATTCGGGAATCACGACATTCACCTGTCCTGCAAGTCTTGTCGAGATTGGCTCCAAAGCCTTCCTGCGCTGCCTTTCGCTCAAAACGGTCACCTTGAACGAAGGCCTGCGCATCATCGAGAACGAAGCATTTGCCGGCTCGACCCTCGAAAGCTTGCGCATCCCAGCAAGCGTCGAGAGCATAGGCAACTCGATCACCGTGCGCACGAACGTGTGCCATTCAGGTGACGATGCTACGTTCACAATCGACGACGCCAGTGGGATTTACTTCATCGATGGGCAAGGTTGCCTGTACCGCAACGACCCAGACGGAATGCATCTTGTACAGATGCTTGAGCCTTCCCTCACCGCTTACGAAGTGAACGCCTCGACGGTAGCCATCGAGGAAAAAGCGTTCGCGTACCACAACGCACTGGAATCAGTCGAGCTGCCTGAAGGTCTCAAGCGCATCGGCGACGGCGCTTTCAGGGTTTGCCGCAAGCTTCGCCGTGTTTCGGTGCCCGATTCGCTCGATTCGGTGGGTCCCGACGCATTCATCGACACGGCGCTCGAGTATTTCAGAATCCCCGCAGGTCTTGTCGACATCGGGAAAAATGCACTGGTCACCGATGGATCGCATCATGAATTCGTACCGCCCGCTCTCCGCACCATCGATGTCGATCCACGCAATCCGCGCTTCTTCATGCACACGGGCATGCTCTGCCGCCGCACGAAGCTCGGCGCCAATGTCGTCATGTTTACTTCCTCATGCGAACGCGTCGAATTTCCCGAAGAGATAATCGAGGTCGAGGACTACGCGCTCAACAATGCTCGAGGGATTCGCGAACTGCATTTGAATGCGCGCCTGCGCACGATCGGCGCCTGTGGACTGAGCGTCATGAGCCAAATCCGGCACGTACGCATCGATGTCGAAGAGCCCATCGAGGGTATGACATCGTTCGTGCTGCACTTCCCTGCCACCACGCACAGCGTGCATGGTTTCCTGTTGGCGCTCGGCGGGCTCGGAAGTCTCTATCTCCCTGACATCTTCGCGCAGTACGACAACTGCATTGCCGCTGCGCGCGATTACCACGCGCCGGGAAAGAGCGAGAATGCAAGTGCTTACGAACAGGTCAAGCTGATCATCGATCGGTTGAACGATTCGGTGCTGCTCACGGATAACAGCAAACGGCGCTATCAAACGCTCGTCACGAGCAACATCGAGGAGATTTGCACCGACATCGCACGCCACGACGACCGCGTGGCCATGGGCCAGCTTGCCGACCTGGGGCTCTTGACCGCCGACAACCTCGATTCCGTCGTGGCATCCGTGAACAAATTGCAAGACGCTGCCATGACCGGCTACCTGCTCGAGATGAAGCGCATCCGCTTCAGCGACCACGCCATCGATTTCGACCTGTAATTGCAACAGAGACCCAGTCTCTGTTGCAAACAAGAGGACTGCGCGGACGCAGCCCTCTCACCAAGTTTGCTTGAACTGAAGCGCTTAGCGCATGCCGCCGCGGCCACCCATGCTGCCGCCACTCATGCCACCTTGCGGGCCGCCCATCATGCCGCCGCCCATCATGGAAGCAGTGATTTCAGAAACCTGCTCGCCGTTCACAGTGACCGTACCGCCCGTCATTGCGGCATTGGCAATGTAGTCGAATGCGGATTGCGCGTTGATGTTGACCGTGCCACCCGTGATGAAGAGGCTGCCATTCGAATCGAGTGCATCGGTATCGCCGGAGGCCATATTTACCGAGACGTCGCCACCGTTGATCTCGAGCACGATATCGTATTCGCTCGACTTATCGGATGCGTTGATGCCGTCGTCGGTTGCCGTAACGTCAATCGTGCCGCCGTTAATCTGGATGTAGGTGCCCTCGATGCCCTCTTGGGAATCGATCGTGATATCTCCACCATCAATTTGAACGACTGCATAACCCTCGATGCCATCGCTTGCACCGTTGAGGTTGAACGTGCCACCAGCGATATAGGCGTAACCGAGCGTCAAATCCTCATCGTTCTTGGCATGAATAGCATCGGTGCCAGCCGTGATGTTGAAGGTGCCGTCGGCGATTGCAACCGAATCCTTGCCCTGGATGCCATGCTCCGTGGCAGTGATGTTGTACGTGCCTCCGGTGATCTTCACGTCGTCTTTGCCCACGACGCCGCTGGCAGACGAGTTGATGGTGAGCGTGCCTTGGCCGTTGAGCACGAGGTCGTCCTTGGCGAAGATGACGCCATCGATATTGGTCACATCGCCGATGGCGGCAAATTCGCCGGTGGTCGTGAGCTCGTTAGACGAACCGCTCGCCGTGGTGACGAACACCTTGTCAGCAGAAAGGACGTAAATTGCAGGTGCGTCTGCGTTGGTGATGCTCACGCCATCGAGCACGAGCTGCACCTTCGCTGCGCTGTCGGCATCGACGGTAATGGTGCAATCGGTTGCCGTGCCGCTGATGACGTAGACACCTTCTTCGCTGATGGTGATGTCCTCACCACTCTTGACCGTGATCTTGGTCGCATTAGTCGTATCTGCGGTTTGCTCCAGGTCGCGATTGGTGAACAGGCTGGACGTGTCGATGATGCTGCCAGAAGCCGGTTCAGATGCGTACGAAGCGCGCGTCATCTCCATGCCGCCCATGGCGCCCATCGATCCCATCGAGCCCGTCGGCTCCGCCGCCATGCTGCTCGGGGCAGTCGAACTCGCGCTGCTGATCATGTCCGATGCCGATGCTGACGACACATTTGCACAACCCGTGAAAGCCCCCACTGCCAGAGCGGCGCTTAAAAGAATCGGTATTCCATATCGTTTCATTGTCTTGTCTCCTTTCAGACACGTCTCGTGCCGATAGGAAGATGATAGGAAACGAACCTGAACCTCTCCTGAAAGCTCGTCAACCAGAAGGAAACGACCCAAAGCGTCCGCTTCGAAAAAAAGATGGGCGGCCGAAGCCGCCCTGGAGGGGAAGGAATGCGCGAGTTCGCGCTATGAAGTGGTGGTCGTCGGGCTTGCTCGGTAACTGCGAACCGCCCAACATGTCCCAACATTAGACCTTCATCCTGAACAAAACCTTAAACACGGCTATAATGGTCGCTTGCGTTATTGGGAATTTGGAGAGTCATCATGGAAACTAGCAACACTGAAACCATCACACCTCGTATTTCGGGCCTGCTGCCCGTCGGCGTCTTTCTTGTCCTTTTCATAGGCTCGGGTGTCGTCCTTCAGGACTTCTACAGCATGCCTGCCATCGTCGCGTTCGTTTGCGCATTGGCTGTCGCCTTCATCCAAAACCCCAAGCGCTCGTTCGACGAAAAGCTCGAAAGCGTCGCGCGCAGCATGGGCGAGTCGAACGTCATGATCATGTGTCTGGTGTTCGTGCTTGCCGGCGCATTCACAGGTGCGGTCAAATCTGCTGGCGGTGTCGAGAGCACCGTCAACTTCGCCTTGTCGATACTGCCGACGGGCATCGTGCTGCCCGGTCTGTTCCTCATCGCCTGCTTCATCTCGATTTCGATGGGCACGTCGGTCGGCACCATCGCGGCACTTGCGCCCATCGCCATCGGCGTTGCTGACAAGACGGGACTCGCCGGCGCCCTTTGCCTCGGCGCTATCGTGGGCGGCGCCATGTTCGGCGACAACTTGTCGATGATCTCCGACACGACAATTGCAGCCACGCGCACGCAAGGCTGCGAGATGGACGAGAAGTTCAAGGAGAACTTCAAGATAGCCTTACCCGCTGCCATCATCACGTTCATCATCTTCCTGGCTTTGGGCCTGGGAAGCGAGTACAACCTCGACGGCAACCTCGAATACAACCTCTGGCAAGTGCTGCCCTACGTCGCGGTTCTCGTGGCCGCGCTCGCAGGCGTCAACGTGTTCCTCGTGCTCATCGGCGGTACGGTGCTCTCCATCATCGTGGGTGTTGTGCTCGGCACGATTGCACCCGAGATGATCTTCATCGCCATCGGCTCAGGCCTCGACGGCGGCAGTGGCATCATGAACATGTACGACATCACGGTCATCTCGATCATCTGCGCAGGCATCATCGGTCTCGTACGCGACAACGGTGGCATCGAATGGATCCTGCAGAAGATCACCGGTCTCGTGCGTGGAAAGCGCGGCGCCCAGTTCGGCATCGCGGCACTCGCGTCGCTCGTGGACGTCTCCACGGCCAACAACACCGTCGCCATCGTCATCGCCGGCCCCATCGCGCGCAAGATCTCGGACCAGTACGACATCTCGCCACGCCGCACCGCCTCGCTCATCGACATCTTCACGAGCGTTTGGCAGGGCATCATCCCCTATGGCGCCCAGATCCTCTACGCCAGCGCCGGAGCCGCTGCCGTCGGCATGGCGGTCACGCCATTCGAGATCATCCCGTTCTTGTTCTACCCGTACCTGCTGGGTATCTGCGCGCTCATCTTCATAGCCATTTGGGGCAACAAAGAAAAAATGCGTTAAAAGGGACTGTCCCCGTTAACGCATTTGCTTGCAACAATCGAAGTCGCTAAAGGACGCGAGTCGTCACATCACGCATAGCCCATTTCGTCCACTTGCTCTTCGTCCATGCCGAAGTAGTGCGCAATTTCGTGAACAACCGTCCTGCGAATCTCCTCGATCGTATCGGCATGGGAAAGGCCCATCCTTTCATGAGGGCCTTTGAAAATCGTGATGGTGTCGGGGAATTCGCCATACCCGTAGTAGTCACCACGTTCGGTCATGGCAATGCCGCTGTACAAGCCCATCAACTCGCCTCCCTCGGAGAAAAGCCCATCGCCGAAATAGTCTTCTTCGTCGGGTTCGTCGGCAAGCATGAAAGCCACATTGTCGAGCTCGTCGAGAAACTCGTCGGGAATCGAATCGAGCGCATCTTGAACGGCTGCTTCGAATTCTTCGTCGGTAAGCTTAGCCATCGTGGTCCTTTCGGAACTGTTTAAAGGGACTGCCCCTTTTTAACACATCTCGCTTTGCGCGACACGTGTGACGGAAACGACCTCGCCATCAAAGACGCAATGGGCAAGCAAGAGATCGGGGCGAAGCGAGCCAGTGGGTTTGGCCTCAAGCGTGAACACAGCCTTGTTGCCTTCCAGCTCGAACGGCTTTACAAGGAATTCGCCCACCACGAGCGTCTTTTCCTTGCGCTTACGCACGACCGTCACGGTTTCGGGCGCTTCGATTGACTCGATTGCACGGTCGAACACGACTTCGTACGTCGAGAACGGGAATGCGACGCTTGCGGCTGTGGCGTTGTGCTCGATGTAGTGGCACTCCTGCACCATCAACTCCGGCACGCTTGCTGCTTGCAGCGCTGCCAACGCTTTCGCAGGGGCGACGTACTCGGTCAGCTGCAAGTCGAAAATCTCGCACGTGCTGCCGACGCCGACGGGCAACGCCGCACCGAACGCAATCTTCATGTGCGGCGAGAACCCTTGGCTGATTGCGAACGGCAGCTTAGCGCGTCTCACGACACGCTCGAGCGTATGCGCAACCTCGAGGTGCGACAGCATGGCCAGCCGGCCTTCTTCGACGAAGGTCGCGCGCAATCTGAACAGACGTGGATCAGTCATTGCGGGCACCTCCCAGCACACGAGGTTGTGCGAGCTGGTTGTCCACCCCGAGCCGCATGCAAGCTCCGCACCCCGAGCAGCGCTCGAAGGTGCAATCGGGCGTCGTGATGCCCTCATCGGCCAATGCGCGTTCCCGCGCGAGCCAACGAGTCGTTGCACCACAACCGATGTGATCCCACGGCATGACGTAGTCGGTCGGATAAGCCGTTTGGGCGGCAGCTTCAACATCGAACGACAAGACGTCGATTGCATCGCGCCACGCTTGCTCGTTGAAGCATTCCGTCCACGCATCGAACCGTGCACCGTGCCGCCACGCTTCCTCAACGAGCGCAGCAGCCTCTCGCCCACCACGACTCATGACCGCCTCGACGAAGCTCGTCTTCGGGTCATGCCAGTTGATCGTGATGGCACGGTACTTCACCGAGTGGCGCAGAAGGTTCACACGTCGAAGCGCCTCCTCGGGCGGAATTTGGCCATCCCACTGGAAAGGCGTCTGAGCCTTCGGCACGAACAACGCGCATGATGCGCTAATCTGTATCGACCCTTTTTGGTCAGGTGGCACAACAGCACGAGCATGGTCATACGCTTGCTGAACGAGGCGGGCGATGCCCTTGATGTCGTCATCGGTCTCGGTTGGAAGGCCGATCATGAAATAGAGCTTGCAACGGCGCCAACCAGCGGCAAACGCCGCATCTATGGCGCCGAACAAGTCGTCTTCCGTCACGTTCTTGTTGATGACATCGCGCAACCGCTGAGTACCAGCTTCGGGAGCGAACGTGAGCCCGCCCTTCTTCTGGCCGGCGACGAGCCCTGCCATGTCAACGCCAAACGAATCGAGTCGTTGCGACGGAATGGAAATGCGCACGCCCTTCCCCGCACATTCGCGGTTCAAGCGCGTGAGAATTTCGGAAATCTGAGAATGGTCAGTCGAAGAAAGCGATGTGAGCGAAACTTCGTCATATCCCGTCTCCGCCAACCCCTCGAGCACCGAAGCCACGATGTTGTCAGCCGTTCGCTCGCGCACGGGGCGGTACATCATGCCCGCCTGGCAGAAGCGGCAACCACGGGCACATCCGCGGAGAATCTCGACGTTCAAGCGATCGTGCACAGCCTCGGTGAACGGCACGATGCACGGCTCCCACGCCGTGCTTTCCGCAAACCCGCGGAACACTTGCTTCTCGATGAACGTGGGAAGGCCCTCTTCCAAAGGCTCGATCCACGAACCGGCTTCCTGTGCTTCATCAGCTTCGCGCCAACGATACAGCGACGGCACATACCACCCATCAAGCGCAGCGAGCGCACGCCATATCTCACGACGCGACGCCCCACGTGCACGTTGGGTGCGGATGACCTCGAGCCCTTCGGGAAGCGACTCCTCGCCCTCCCCAATGTTTATGGCATCGAAGAACGGCGCGTACGGCTCGGGGTTGAGCGCACATGGACCACCGGCAACGACGAGCGGGTCATCTTCTGAGCGATCGACAGCATGAAGCGGCAAACCTGCCAGATCGAGCGCCTCGAGCACGTTGGTCGCCGCAAGCTCATGCGGAAGCGTGATGCCGATGACGTCGAAAGCGCCAAGCGGAGCGCAGCTCTCGATCGAGAACAGAGGCAACCCTTCCCTACGCAATGCATCACACATGTCGGGCGCGGGCAGAAAACCACGCTCTGCCACCATACCATCGCGTGCGTTAACAGCATTCACGAGAATGCGCAGCGCCTGGTTTGCCTGGCCCAACTCGTAGGTATCGGGATACACCATGCAGAAGCGAAAGCCGGCTTCAGGCTTGTAGACGCTCCCCCACTCATGGTTGATATAGCGCGACGGTCGCTCTGCCTTCGCGACGAGCGGCGCTACTTGGGGCCAGATACTCTCGAATGGAACCATGTCTAGCGAGCTGCAACCTGAGTTGAGATAGTCGAAGCTATCGCCGCAGCGCCCTTCGCGAGGTCTGTGATGGCATCGGCAGCCACCGGGGCGTACTTGGCTGCTTTTCCGCGCGCGATGGGAACGATGTTGCTCACCTTGCCGGGAATGTCGAGCGACGACGGATCCTCGGCGATGCTCCGCGCCTTAGAGACAATCTTCGTACCCTTCTCGGTTGCGCGCTCGAGCACAGCCGCGACGCCAGTCGCGTCCCCGCCGCCCTCGAAGTATTCGATGACCGCATAGCCCAAAGCAGCCGTGCCACCGTAGGCAATGCCCGGCTTGATGATCCAACCCAGAATGGGCAGGAATTCGGTGAGCTCGCGGGCAAGTGTGCGGAACACGAATGCGCTGCCGACGCAGGCACCCAGTTCCTTGAAGCGGTCCTTGTCCATGGCAAGCCCGTAGGCTGCGGCAATCTGAAGCACCATCTTGGCCTGGTTGAGCGTCATGACGGGAAGGTCGGCGCCCGGCAGAATGGGCACAAGGCCGATGCCCACGTTCTGAATCGACGTGGTCTGCACGGCATCGCGCGCAAGGGGACGACGCACGAACGGGAATGCGATGGCCAGCGCGAGACGCTTGTCGTGGCATGCCGCCACGATCCAGCGACCCATGCGGTCGTCGAGTGCTGCACGAACTTCATCGTCAAGCGCATACGGCTCTTCACCGGCGGTTTCAATCTCGGGTGAGACGAGGTCGCCTTCGGGAATCGCATGCCCAAGCCCTTCGGCTTTCTGGGCAACGATAGTCGGAAGGGTCGTGACCACCATGACAGGCACGCCAACCGCACGGATCGCCGTGGCCGCAGGGCCGATCACAGCCGATTCGCCGGCCGCAATGACCGCGACGTCATCGGTCGGATGGGGCATGAACGTGTCGTCGAGATACGAAACGGTCATGCGCACGCTCGGCATTGTGGATGCAAACGCATTGCGCACGTGTGCGGCAAGGTCGGCCGGAGCCGCCTCGTCGATGAAGACGCTCACCGAAAGCGGCGTGTTGCGCGCAGCCTCAATGTCGGTCATCTCGTCAATGAGCGCTTTTACGTCAATGGGTAGTTGCATAGTCAACCCTTCTCGTATTCTGCTTTCCACGCGTCCAGACAGACCCCATGAAACCAAGCAGGGCGAAGTTCACGATCATGAACGACGACCCGTAGCTCATGAACGGCAGCGGGATACCCGTGATGGGCATGAGCCCGCACGTCATGCCGATGTTCTCGAGTATCTGGAACAACCACATCCCGATGATGCATGAGACGATCAGCAACCCGAACATGTCGCTTGACGCACTTGCTATTCGAAAACCTATTATAACGAGCGCAACGTACAACGCGAGCAACGTTATCACTCCAACGAAGCCAAGTTCTTCGGCGAGAACGCAGAAAATGAAATCGGTGGGTGCTTCGGGCAAAATGCCCAATGCATGTTGCGAACCTTGCATGTAGCCCTGCCCAAACAAACCGCCCGAGCCGATGGCGATCATCGCCTGCTGCAAGTTGTAGCCCTCGTCCGACAGGTCGGTCGAATCCTGGTTCATGAAGACGAGCAGGCGGTTGCGCTGGTACTGCTTGAGCAGCTTGTATTCGCCAGTCGCTCCTTTAAGCACCTCATCGATCACGAACACTGCCACGATCAACGCGATTCCCACAGCAAGGCTGATGACGAGATAGCGCCAATTTGCACCGCCCATGACGAGCGCGACGGCAGCGATGAACAGGTATACGAGGCCTGTACCCAGGTCTGGCTGGGTCATGATGCAGGCAAACGGTATGAGCATGAAGCCGACTGCCTTGAGGTACTCGCGCGGATCTTCGAGCCTTCCCTGATAGCGCGCCATGATGCTCGCATCGAGCAAGATGACGGTGATCTTGGCAAATTCGCCCGGCTGAAGCTGTGGGAGGGGGCCTATCTTGACCCACGACGTCGCACCCATGGTGTTGACACCGATAATCGGCAGATGGGGCGACAAGATGAGCACCACGTTCACGATGATGAACAACGTCGTGTATTCCGAAAGCCTTCGGTAGTCGAACGCCCAAACGAGCGCCATAACGACGAGCCCGATGGCAACACCAGCCAACTGACGCGAGAACGTGTAGTCCTCGTCGGTGCTCACCGCCGAGAACACGACCAGCAAACCGTAAAGCACGAGCAGCGTAGCTACGATCACGAACGGTAGGTTAATCGCCGAAACGATACGGCCCAACAGACTCGAAGACGGCCCGTTTCCCGAGGCGCCCGAGCCGCTTCGCACAGTGCTCAATTGCGGTTGTACCGGCATAGCCGCCTCCTTCCCTAGTCCGTTCGCCCGCCGCCCGAGCTGGAAACCTCAACCGATTTGCCGCTCGAACCAGCCACGCGCCCGATATCTGTCAACTCTCCGTTCTCCACCGCCAGCAGCGCACCCAAAACATGTGCGCCAACAGGACCGGCGACTGCGGAGCCGCCACCGCCCTGCTCGATGCAGGTCGAGACCACGTATTTTGGGTTGTCTTTCGGATAGTAGCAAACATACCAAGCAGTATCTTCCTTGCCTGCCATCTCGCCAGTACCCGTCTTGCTGCCGACCATCGTCGGGTCGACGCCCCAATCCGCAAACGCACTCATGATGTCGGATGAGCCAAGAGCGACCTCGGCGAGCGCGTCGCGCACTTCCTTGTAGTACTTTTCCTCGACTTCGGGCACGTCGACGACTTCGGGCTCGAACTCGATGGCGGCGGCATTCGCGCCTTCGCCATTGCGCACTTCTTTGAACAGGTGCGGCTTCATGATGTTGCCCGTCGCAACCGCGCCATAAGCAACCGCGATTTGCAACGGCGTGGTCAACACGTCGCCCTGACCGATGATGAGGTTCGTCATGTCACCGCCACGCCAGAAACCCTCGGTCGGCACATCGGACCAGTAGGCTTCCTTCCATTCGGGTGTCGGGACACGACCGCCTTCTTCGCCCGTCAGGTCGATACCGGTGGCCTTGCCGAAACCGAACTTCGCGATTTCCTCCTGTAGTGCGGTATCGGAAATCGTCCCTCCTTGGGTCTTACCAGCAAAGTAGAACGCCTTGCCGATTTCGTAGAACACGACGTCACACGAGTTGACGATGCCACCATGCAAATCGAGCTCGCCGTGGCCCGAACGCAACCAGCAATCCTGCCAGTCGCCCGAACCGAAACCGTCCCATGTGCCCTCGCAAACCCATTTCGAGTCTTTGTTGGCAAAGTCATATTT
>JAZLCO010000086.1:0-5792 GCA_045614225.1 Eggerthellaceae bacterium
GCTTGATTGTCGTGGCGGTTGGCGGTTCGGCTGGCTTCGGAGCATGTGCGCCGCCCATCCAGTCGCTTGCGCTTTCGTCGGTGCCGGTCGAGCGGCGCGGCGCTGCCAGCAACACCTCGTTCACCGGGATGGATTGCGGCATGTTGCTTGGCCCCGTGATCGGCGGGAACGTCATCGTGGCGCTCGAGCCTATCACCGGTTCGCTCGTGCAGTCGTATGCAACCATGTGGCTCGTGATGCTCGTTCCGCTCGCGATTGCGACCATCGTCATCGTCTACTGGAACGTGAAACGGTCGGCTAAATCATAACGGCAACGATTTATGCCAACTTTTCGAGGTTATGAGAGATATCACAGGTGGATGTCCATGCAAAATAGGCGCCTGCAAACGTCCGTGCAAGAAGCAAGTGCGCATTTGTCCAGGTCGCGGTTTTTGAGAGCGCCTGAATAACCCTCACAAGTTGGAATTCTTGGCAGTATTCTCTCCAGAACCGCCACCTGCGGCGACGAGGATGATGGTGCACACCATGAGCGCGAGGCCGATCCAGTCGGGAATGCTGAAGGCCGTTCCCATGAGCACGGCAGAACACACGGTGGCGCTGACAGGCTCGATAGCGCCGAGCTGGCTGCCCTGGACCGCACCCACCATCGAGATGCCGTTGAGGAACAGGTAGAACGCGCCGAACGTTCCGACGACTATGATGACCACGAGAGTTGCGACGCCCATCGCGTCGAGCGCTGGGACGAGCGCGCTTCCCATGGCGTTCCCACCGCTTGCAACGGCGTCGATGCCGGGGAAGACGAAGGCGAGCGCCCAGACGAGCGCGGCTGCGCAACCGCCGATGGCCATTCCGATGCCGACGACGGTGAAGCTTCCCCATCGGGGGTAGAGCGGTTTCGGCAGCATCGAATAGCCCGTTGCCGCAACGGCGCTGACCAGACCCCAGAACAAGCCCATCGCCGGAAGGTGCAGGCCGGAGAGGTCGCCTTGGGTTGCAATCAGCACCGTGGCGCTAAAAGCCAGAACAAGGCCGATCAGTTCGAGTGGGCGTGGAAGCCGGCGGGCGAGAAGACAGGTCACCAGCATGATGAGGACGATGCTCGTGCTCTGAAGCACGGTGGCCGTTCCCGCGTTCGTGTAGCCGATGGCGATGACGTAGGTCACTTGGCTTCCGAAGAGTCCGCCGATGCCGAACAGCGCGAACCGTCGCAACGCCTTCGCATCGGTGCGGATCTCGCTGAACGCGCTGCGATTGCGGATGGCAATGATGGGCAGGAACAGCGCGGCCGATCCCAGCATGCGCATCATCGTGATGAACAGGCTCGAGATGGCGTAGTTCGACAAGAGGTACTGCGAGCAGGTGCCCGAGAATCCCCATAACGAAGCGCCGATGAGCGTCGACGCTATGCCGATGGCCCTTCTGTTCAACTTACGATCTCCATCAGTGCCGAGTGCATAAAACAACCAGGTTGAATTATGCATCGATAAAGCTTGAATGCATAATTCAACCTGGTTGTTTTATGCATCAAACGCAAAAGAAAAAGGCCGCGCCGGAATATCCCGACGCGGCCTTGCCGTCGCTCTTACAGATGCGGGTAGAGCGGATACTGCGCGCACAGATCCTTGACCTCGTCCTTGATGCGGCCGGTGACCTCGTCGCCCTTTTCCATGATCTCGAGGATCCACTTGCCGATCTGCTCGGTCTCGGCTTCCTTCATGCCACGCGACGTGATGGCCGGCGTGCCAAAGCGCACACCGCTGGTTTCGCCGCGGGGCAGCGGATCGAACGGGATGGCGTTCTTGTTCGCCGTGATGTTAGCGCTGTCGAGCAGCAGCTGCACCTCGAGACCCGTGCGGTTCTTCGAGGCGACGTCAGCGAGCATGAGGTGGTTGTCGGTGCCGCCGGTGGTCAGGCGCACGCCGCCGTCTTGGAGCGTCTTGGCCAGGACTGCCGCATTCTTGACGATCTGCGCCTGGTAGTCCTTGAAGCCCGGCAGCATGGCCTCGCGCAGGCAGATGGCCTTGGCGGCGATGACGTGCATGAGCGGGCCGCCCTGCGTGCCAGGGAAGACAGCGTGGTCGATGCGCTTGCCGAGCTCTTCCTTGCACAGGATGATGGCGCCGCGCGGGCCGCGCAGCGTCTTGTGGGTGGTGGACGTCACGACGTCTGCGTACGGCACGGGCGAGGGGTGCACGCCTGCGGCAACCAGGCCGCCGATGTGTGCGATGTCGACCATGAAGTACGCGCCGACCTCGTCGGCGATGTCGCGGAACTTCTGCCAATCGATGAAGCGAGGATAGGCACTTGCGCCTGCGACGATGATCTGCGGCGTGCATTCCTTGGCCTTCTTGAGCACCTCGTCGTAGTCGATCATCTCGGTCTCGGGGCTCACGCCGTAGGTGACCGCATTCCAGTAGCGGCCGGTGATTGAGGCGCGCGCACCGTGCGTGAGATGGCCGCCCGCATCGAGGCTCATGCCCAGGATGGTGTCGCCGGGCTGCAGCAGCGCCGCGTACACGGCGACGTTCGCCTGGGAACCCGCATGCGGCTGAACGTTGGCGTATTCGGCCTTGTACAGCGTCTTGGCGCGGCGGATGGCGATCTTCTCGATATGGTCGACGTTCTCACAGCCGCCATAGAAGCGAGCGCCCGGATAGCCTTCGGCGTACTTGTTCGTCAGGTGGCTGCCCATGGCCTCCATGACCGCTTCGCTCGTGAAGTTCTCGGATGCAATCAGCTCGATGTGGTCGCGTTGACGCTCGAGCTCGTCTTCCATGATGTAGTAAATATCAGGGTCAGATTCGCGAATGAAATCGTAGTTCATTAAGCACTCCTCGAAGTTACCTTGTGGTCTGTCGGGTGCCGGTGCTGTCGCACTCCGCGCGAGCGGGGCGGCAGACCAACAGATGATACTTTACCATCTGTTTCAGCATTGGCGTGTAACTTGTCGGTTAATGCATATCAGGATGACAAGCTGGCTCTATGGTAAACGGGCAAGATGTGCATGAAATTAAACTCGACCAAAATAGTCTCGTTTTGGTCACTTTGACGAAGTTCTCAAACGAACTCCGTCTCTGAGAGCCGTAACGCCGACCTGAAGCTTTCACGTTATAATGAGGTGCGGTTGAACTCGTAATAACGCACGGAGGGTGTTATGGCTGAATTCAAGTATGGCGAAATCGACAGCGCTCGCGCGGAAGCTGCTATCCGCGAGTTCCTCTTCGCAATTGGCGAGGATCCCGATCGCGAGGGATTGCTCGAGACTCCCGCCCGCGTGGCGCGGGCTTGCAGTGAAATGTTCGCGGGGCTCTACGAAGATCCGTCCGCACATCTGCTCAAGCAGTTCCACGAGGCCGACCACGAGGAAATGGTCATCGTGCGCGACATCCCGTTCACGTCGATGTGCGAGCACCATCTCCTGCCGTTCACGGGTCATGCCCATGTGGCATACATTCCTTCTAAGGGCCGTATCACCGGGTTGTCCAAGCTTGCGCGTTGCGTCGAGGGCTACGCGCGCAGGCCTCAAGTGCAGGAGCGCATGACTTCCCAGATCGCCGACGCCATCATGAAATCGCTCGAGCCGCTTGGCACGATCGTGGTCGTAGAAGCAGAGCACATGTGCATGACGGCGCGCGGCATCAAGAAGCCCGGTTCGTCCACGATCACGTCGGCCGTCCGTGGCAGCTTCCTCAACGATGAGAAGACCCGCGCCGAGGTCATGTCGCTGTTCACGTCGTAAGGGGTTCCACATGTCGATGTATGAGCTGAGCGTCACCGGCGACAAGTCGGTGTTGAAGAAGCGCACCCGCGTGCGCATGAACGGCATCCGCAAGATGATTGGCCCCGAGGGCCGCGCCCGCGCCGATGCCGCAATCGCCGCCCAGGTGGTCGAGCACCCCGCCTATCTCGATGCGGACGAGGTCTTCACCTACCTCTCGGTGGGGGAAGAGGTCGACACGCGCGAGATCATCCGCGATGCTTGGTCGCGTGGCAAGACGGTTGCCGTGCCACGCTGCGTCGAGGGAACGAACCTCATGGAGTGGTACCGCATCGACGATTTCGAGGGTCTCGAGCAAGGTGCGTATGGCATCGAGGAGCCCGTCGCCGACCCCGCGCGTCTCATGGAGGTGCCCGGTCCCGGCACCGACGTCAAGGCCGTCGCGATTGTTCCCGGCTACTCGTTTGACGACAAGGGCTACCGTCTCGGGTATGGCGGAGGCTACTACGACGTGTTCCTGCCGACGTTTGGCGGTGCTTCCGTGGGCTTGTGCCGTCGCCAGCAATGGAGCGAGGAGCCGCTGAACTTCGACGATCATGACGTTCCCGTCGATTACGTCGTCATCGGCTAAGGCAAGCGTCATCATAGGCTGGTGCCCACCACCACCGTCGGCAAACCAATCATCCATCATAGGCTGATGCCAAATTGGCGCTAAGCTGCTTTTCCGTCCAATCAGGTCGGTTTATAATCTCTCGTAAGGTATCCGACATCTTGCGAGGTTGGAGTGATTATGGGCAAAGCCGTCAAGCGTGTTCTTGCAGTGCTCCTCACTATCATCCTGTTGGTCGTGGTCGTCGTGGGATGCTACATCGCCTACCTGATGATCACCTACAACCGCATCGCCGACAAACAGCCTATCGACATCGACAACAATGTGGCTGAAGTTGCGTTGCAGGTGGACCAGGAATACACCGCGACCACCTACAACATCGGGTTCGGCGCCTACACGCCCGATTACACGTTCTTCATGGACGAAGGCATCATGGAGGACGGCACGCACAAGGTGGGCGCGCATTCCGTTGCTGCGAGCGAAGAAAGCGTGCGCGCTTGCACCCAGGGCTCCATCGATTTGATTCGCGAGATCAATCCTGATTTCGCGCTGTTCCAAGAGGTCGATACCGACTCGACGCGCAGTTACAATGTGGATCAGAAGGCGGCCATCGAGCAAGCCTTCCCCAACATGGGCTCGGCGTTTGCCGTGAACTTCCACTCGTCGTTCCTCGCGTATCCGATTCCCGAGATGCACGGCATCGTGAATGCCGGCCTGCTGTCGCTTTCCGACACGCGCGTGCAATCCGCCGTGCGTCGCAGCTTCCCAGTTGACGATGGGTTCCCGACGAAGTTCTTCGATCTGGACCGTTGCTTCCTCATCGAGCGCATCCCCGTTTCCAATGGGGCTGACCTCGTGCTCATCAACAACCATATGTCCGCCTACGACGAAGGTGGCAAGATTCGCGCGCAGCAGCTCGAGCTGCTGACCGGCGTGATGAAGTCCGAGGCGGAAGCGGGCAACTACGTGATTGTCGGCGGCGACTGGAATCATGCGTTGTGCGGAAGCGCGGAGATGTACCCGTCTCAGGCGCAAGTCCCACCATGGGTCGCGACCTTCGATGATCGCCTGTTGCCTGAAGGCTTCACGGTTGTTGCAGCTGACAACTTGGCCGAGGTTCCCACGTGCCGCAACAACGACATCCCCTACGAGAAGGGCGTGACGTACGTGACGACGGTCGATGGCTTTATCGTGTCATCGAATGTTGAGGCACATGCGCTCAACATTGACGCGGGATTCAAATACAGCGACCATAACCCCGTGCTGCTGACGTTCAAGCTGCTGCCTCCGACGGCAGGGTAGAGGGCGCAAGGAGCCTTTGATAGTTTCTCTTGAAGTTGTGGTGTAGTTTGCCGTGTCATCGTTATCGTCCGAAATGAAAGATCTACCCGGTTTGGGCGAGTTAGCGCTCGACGCCTTCAGGCGTGGAGCCACTGCCGACGACGCCTTCAGCATGTTCGTCGA
>JAZLCO010000087.1:0-7991 GCA_045614225.1 Eggerthellaceae bacterium
ACACTTGGATGCCGTGTTGGCCTTTCTCGAGGCCATGCTCTTGTTTGCAAGCGACTTCGCAGGCGTGGCAGCCGGTGCAGTACTTGAAGTCGACGAGAAGCGCTTTTCTGGTCATGCCATGATCCTTTCTAGTACAGAACCGTCTCGGGTCTCGGGTAGCTGCGGGTCGCCCTGGAGAGGGCCTCTTCTTCTGCCGTGAGCTCGATGTGGTCGTTTTCGGGCGTGACCTTGTAGATCTTGCACAGCTGCTCTTTGATGGAGGTGCCGTAGCCCGACGGACCGACGTCGCTTTGGGTCGTGCAGTTGTTGGAGTTGCACTCGAAGGTGCCGAACAACGTGCCGTCTTCGGGGTCGCGCTCGGGGAACCACCAACCGTGTTCCGAGCTTATGACACCCTTTTTGAGCCCGGGTTCGATATGAGCCTTCTGCTTGAACTTGCCGTAGATGTTCTGAATCCAGATCCAGTCGCCTTCCTGGATGCCGTATTCGGCGGCATCCTCGTCGTTGATGCGCACCAGCGGAACCGGGTGGAACTCGCGCATGGTCTCGAGCTGTCTGTGCTCGGAATGGAAGAACTCGTAGCTGCGCCTGCCCGTGGTGAGCACGAAGGGGTACTCCTCGAACAGCTCCGGCGTGCGCAGCGGGCTCGTCGGCGGTTCTGCGTGGTAGGGCACGGCAGGCAGGTCGCACGCCTCGTAGACGAGCGAATACAGCTCGATCTTGCCCGACGGCGTGTCGAAGCCCGGCTCGCCGTCGCGGCGCAGCATGCCCTTCTCGTACTTGCGGTACTCGAAGGGGTGGAATTCGTAAACCTGCTGCTCGAGCTGCTCGAAGGTCAGCTCAGAGCGGTTCTTCATCATGTCGTTGAGCATGTCGCGCGGCGTGTCCCACTGCGCAAACGCCTCCGGACGCATGCGCTTGCCCATGAGCAAGAAGACCTCTTCGTCGCTTTTGGCCTCGTAGTACGAAGAGACCTTGGAGATGGAGCGCAACGGCGCCCACCATTCGCGGATGCTGTCGCGCTCGCAGGACATGGCGAGCGGCAGCACGATGTCGGCCACGGCCAGCAGCGTCGGCGTGAGGAACACGTCGGCACCAACGATGTAGTCGATCTTCTGCAGGTCTTCCAAAACGCGCTGCGCTTCGGAGCCGGCGCAAGGCAGCGGGTTGTTGTTGGTGATCCACAGCATGTGGGTCGCCTTGTCGCCGCCCGTTTCGATTTCCTCGACCAGCATGCTGGACACGAGGTTCAAATCGGACCTGCGCAACGGGTACTCGCGGTAGCCGAGGATGTTGTCCCAATTGCCCTCGCTTCGGTCTTGGACGTTCGGCGTGGAGATTCCGAAGCCCAGGCCCATCCAGGCGCCCATGTCGAATGCGCCGGTGGGGAACACGTTGCCACCGGGGACGTCGATGAACCCGCACACGGCAGAGAGGTCCATGATCGCCAAGCAGGTGGAGCCGGCGTGGACGTGGAAGTCGACCGCGACACCCCACTGGATAGACGCGACCTCGGAAGTGGCGAATGCGCGCGCAGCCGCGCGGATGAGCTCGGGGTCGACGCCGGCGATCTTGCCGGCCTCCTCGGGAGTCATGTCCTTGACGGCCTCCATGAGCTCGTCGAGCCCGTAGCACCATTTCTCGCAGAACTCGTGGTCGTAGAGGTCTTCTTCGAAGATGACCTGCAGCATGGCCATGGCCACTGCAGAGTCGGACCCGGGGCGCACTTGCAGCACTATTTCCGCACGGGCGCCGAGCCAATTGATCTCGGGGTCGATAACGATCAGCTTCGTGCCCTGCCTCATCAAGTCGACGACCCAGTGACCGAAGAACCCGTCGGCATTGGCCACGAGGGGGTTGTTGCCCCAAATGAGCATGTAGTCGGGCCTGCGCCATTGCGGGTTGTCGAAGCTGTCCTCGTACATCTGCGCGCAATCGGCGACGAACGGGGCACCCAGGCACTTGCCCATGGCCGTCATACGAGGCAGGTAGCACGATTCACCGGGGTTCCAGGACATGCCGGTGGTCGTGGAGTCGAACACCGCCCAGCCAAGCGCGTTGGCCAGGCCGTTGGCGTTGCGCGCCGTGCACGTGCACACCGTTATGGCGTTGGTGCTGTACGTGTCCGCGATCTCGCGCGCCTTGGCCTCGATTTCATCGAGCGCCTCGTCCCAGCTGATGCGCTCCCACTGGTTCGACCCGCGCGGGCCCGTGCGGCGCATCGGGTACTTCAGGCGGTCGGGGTTGTACACGGCCTCTATCAAATCGAGGCAGCGCATGCACAGGCGGCCCTTGTTGAACGGACCGTTGGGATCGCCTTCGACCTTCACGAGCTTGCCTTCGTCGTCGGTGTAGAACAAGACCTGGCATCCGTTGTGGCATCCCGGCGCGGACCACTGCGTGGTGCGCGTCACGGTCAGGTCGCCTTCGCGCCACTGGAAGTCCTCGCGGTAGACATCGGAATCGATATCTTGTCTGTACTTCGTCATCTTCTCCTGCCTCTCTTTTTGCTTATCCAATTGCCGGCGCGACCGCCGGCGTTGCAACTCGCCGATACTCGGGAGCAATGCGCCTTTTAGTACACGCCGTACGTCCTGATCGTGTCGAACAGGGCCTCCATGTTCGCCGTCGTGCACAAGTCGTCTATGCCACCGTCGAACGAGAACATGTAGCCCCCGCCCGGCGCCATGACATCCAGTAGGCGCTTGGTCTTGTCCACGACCTGTTCGGGCGTCGCCGTGTTCATGAAGCTCCACGGGAACAGTCCCGTCAGGCACGCGACATCGCCGAGCTCGCGCTTGATGTGCTCGGGGTCTCCTTGCTCGAAGTGCACGATGCACTTGCCCTTCGGCAGGTCCTTTAGGTACTTGATGCGCGTGTTGTAGCTGCTTTCGGTGAAGACCATGGGGACGACGTCGAGGCTGATGTAGAGCTCGATGAGCTTGAGCAGGTACTTGTAGTAGAAACGTCCATAGGACTCGTCGCTCATGAACATATCCGAACCCTTGTGCAGCGGCATGAAAGCATAGGTGCCAGGTGCCGGCGGGCGCTCCAAGATGCGCTTTCTCTGCCAATCCCAGAACTGTTCCATGATCTCGTCGAGCAGTTCCGGATACGTCATGATGTCGTCGGAAGAGCCCATGGTCCCGCGCAGGAAATCGCTGTAGAGGTCGAAGGCGGCGTCTTCTGTCGTGCCTTTCAGGCAAGGCAGTCCCAGTTCTTCTTCGAATTCCTTGGCAAGCGCGTCTTTCTGCTTTTGCAATGCCCCGAATAGCGGCAGAATCTTCTGCAGCTCGTCTATCATGTTCTGCACAGGCGGCGCGCTCAACGGCCCTGCGATGCTGAGCAGCACGTACGGCAGAAACGACGGCGCGAAGTTCTGCCGCAAGTTGAAGAACTGCATCGGCTCGCAAATGCCGAAGGCACGGGGCAGGTAATGGGTCACGAAGAACTCGCCCGGGTTCTTGACCAGCTCTTCGAGCTCGTCTTCTTCCACCGTCTCGAACTCGATGAACTGGTGCATGCTGTTCTTGTCGAGGTTGCCCGGCGCATCGGGCATGCCCGCCCAAAGCAGCATCTTCGGCTTGACGATGTCGAATATCGGACCCATGCCCTCGGTGGCATTGGGAGTGACGCTGCCGCTATCGAAGTCGTAGTGCGTGAAGTACTTGCGCAACGCGTCGGCCGTTTTGCCGTAGTCGTAGTTGAGTTCGGCCATCGTGTAGCCGGCTTCCTTGGCATAGAAGGTGTCGGTGCACGTATCTAGGATCGGCACCTTGTCTGGTTCTTTGAGGGCAAGCGCGTCATAGAAGCGCTGCTTGCGTTCCTGAAGCTTGGTCTTTGCGTCTGTCACGGTCAAATCCTCTCGTTCGTGCACGCCTTCGGTGACGTGCGTCCTTTTTTGCAAAAGCGGTCCTGGCGGGCTGAAAAGCCTCCTACTCGGAAACCCGCTCGGGCTCTCGTGCGGCTTTGATCTCGCCTTCCCATTCAGCCATGAGGGCGTCTTGCTTCTTGTTGAGCGCCTTGTTGCCCAAGATGACCGAGAGAATGACCGCGACCACGCACAGCGGGATCAACAAGATATGCCCTGCGGCTCCATATCCCATGGAACCGGAAACTGCGCCGTAGAGCGGAGAGCCCACCGCACCGCCGAGGTTTTGGAAAACCTGCAGCAAGCCCATGGACATAGTTGCGCCCAGCGCAGTGTTGGGAACCGATCCGGCGGCGGCTGGGCGAAGCGATGCCGCAGCGACTCCGCCGCAGATGGCGGTGATGAGCACGAAGCCGATCCAGACTGTCACAGCCATGCTGTCGCCGGTCTGGAACATGATGAGCAGGCCGATAATCCAAAGCACGAAGCTGAAAACCCACAGGTAGTGCTTCTTCTTGATGCGGTCGTAGGCGATGCCGCCCAAAACGGCGGTGACGATACCGAGGCCGTAGCAAGCCGAGACGACGTTGTTGGCATCCAGTGCCGACCAGCCGTTTTCGGTCAGGAACACGCTATAAAAATTGGAGAACGCGCCAAGCTGCAGGAAGTTGTAGCAGAAGAATATGATGCAGATAACCCACAGGGTGGGGGACTTGAGGTACTTCCAACCATCCTTGAAGTTGACCGCTTCGTTGTCCCGCTTTGCTCCCTCAGGGAGCTTGAAGAACGCCGCGAAGAGCACGAACGCGATGACATCGATGGCGATGCATACGTAGTACAGACCGTGGTAGCCGATGCTCGTATGCGCCAGGATCGGGCCAAGCGGGAACGCGACGATGATGGCCAGCGGCACCCACGTTGCCCAGATGGCCATTGCAGTGCCGCGGGTCTTGATCGGGAACCAGATAGCCACGCACGACGGGCCGACGACGCCGATCAGGCCAATGCCGATACCCTCCAAAAAGCGGCCGGCCATGAGCAGTGCGAAGTTATCCGGAACCGCCATGGCCGTGCCGATGAGCAAGCAGACGACCGAAAACAGCACCGTGTTCTTCAGGCCTATCTTGTTCGAGATATACGACGCCGGAAACGCCAACACCAGCGCGATGATAGTCAATGCCGACATCAGCAAGCCGAAGTACGTGTTGATGAGCACCGGGTCTCCCCCTGCCGCCCCGACGATAACTGCCGGGATTAGCGAATCCGCAAGCGCCGGCACCTTGAACTGGGCGAGCGCCGCCGCCCATGACGCGATGTACGAAATCGCGAGCATGCCCCATGCGCGTGCCGGGGTCTTCTGGTCGATACTCTGGTCCATGCCTCTCTCCTCTCTTTTTTGCCTAAAGCACTTTTGCTTTTCGGCACGTTGCGGCCCCGCATAACCGGAAAGCCGCCTCTTCGCCCTTTTTGGGAATCCGCCGCGTTGACGCGCTTCATCCCCTTCCAGCGCAAACGGTACCCCCGGCGCGTCGAACAGCGCTCCCCCGTCTTATCTATAGGCGTATAAAAGACATTCATACCCTCAGGCGGGCACGGACTTTATCTCGAAGTAATAGCTGTTCAACTTTATTTTGTTTTTCAGATAATGCAGGAAAAGAACGATTCTTGTACATTCGGCATATAAACACGCTCGTTTCCTTATAAGGGAAGGGACAAGGGGCATGGAGTTCTTTCAGCTCGAGCAGATTCGCGCTATCGGCCAGCACGGCACCATAAGTGCCGCAGCCAAAAGCATGTACCTTACACAGCCCACCCTCAGTCACAACCTCAAGAAAATCGAAGCCGAGCTCGGCTGCCCGCTCTTTGTGCGAGTGCGCAACCAGATGCTTCCCACGCCATACGGCGAAATCGTCTTGCGTTATGCCGAGAAAATCGTCGGACTCAGCCAGAACATGACAGATGAGGTCGCCAAGGCCAAGAAGTTCGAAGAAAACGTGCTGCACTTGGGGTGCTTTTCGCAAAACGCGACGCTGCTCGTCCTCTCGTGCTTTGCCGCACTGTATTCGGATACGATGTTCGAGGTCGCGAACTGCCTGCCAGAAGACCTCGTCGAAGGATTGCGCAGCGGACGTTTCGATGCGATCGTTGCAGAAGACGCCCTGCGCTCGAAGGAATTCCGCTGGTACAAGCTCTACGACGAACAGGCCTACCTTACGATTCCGAAAGAAATCGCAGAAGACGGCGCGCGGCTCGCGACTGCCGAAGAGATGAGAAAGTATCGCTACATTATCTCGTCGGAATGGTGCGGCTACGGTAACTGGTACCGGCAGATACTCGCAGAGGCAGGCGTGGAGGATTCCGCGATAAGCGAGATGCCGTTTCGCGATTACCTGCGCACCAAGGATTCCCTGCCCGAATGCAACCTCACGACCTCGATGATCATGAACTACGTGGGAATGAACGATTCGCGGACCGTCAAGCGAATCGATTCGCCCACGGCCCAAAGGCAAGTCGGCTTGCTCTACAAGCAGGACTGCACAGAGAAGGTGCTCGAATTCGTACGCAAGGTGAAGCATGATTCGAGCTACCTGCTCAGCGGAAACGCCTACACGTCGCTGTTCCTGTTCCACGAGGAAATCGACAACATGGTCGTGTCTAACGGGCTTTGGTCAAACGAAAACGACCACAATCACACGTTCAAATCCGCAATGCAACGCAAACTGGAAACCGAGAGCCTGACGTAACCAGCCGTCAAAGCGCTAGATGGTAGGCCACGCGCGGGGTGCCGTCTTGGATGATGATGGTGCCGCATTCGACGAAGCCTTCCTTGACGCAGGCCCCGCGCATGGGCGCGTTCGTCTCGTGCGTGTCGATGCGCAGGTCGAGCCCGCGCTGCTTGCAGAACTCCACCACTTGGTGCATGACGCCGCGCACGGTGCCGTCGCTTGCCACGCGGTGGATGGCCGCATAGGGCCTGTCGTTCAGCCACGCCCCGTCGATGACGTTGTAGGTCGGGTCCTCGCCCGGCACGAACGCGAACACGGCGTGGACGCCGGCGTCGTCTTCGAGCACGAACAGGTATCCGTGCTCGATGTCGTCTTTCAGCAGCTCGTCGGTCGGGTAGCCCTTCACCCACTGCACCGTGTTGCCGTTGGCGCGCATGTGTGCGCGGCCGCCGGCTCCGCGCGCATGGCGCATGTCGCATCTGCGACGCTTTCGTACATGAGCACGTGGCCGACGGAATCTGCCACGTAGGTCTCGGCCCGGTCTTCGGCGATGCCGAGATTTGCCGCCTCCTTGGCCGCGTCGATGTTCGCCCCCAGGAACAGGAACTCCCAGCCTTCCTCCTGCTTTCCCTCGATCATGCGCTTGACCTTCTTGTAGGTGTACTTCGTGCTCGCGTTCTCGAGCCCGTCGGTGGTGATGACGAAGATGACCTTGTCGGCACGGAAGCCCTCCGGCATGTAGCGCTGGACGCGCTCGATGTGCTTGATGGAACCGCCGACCGCGTCGAGCAGCGCCGTGCAGCCGCGCACCTGGTACTCGTTTTCCGTCAGCGGCTTGACCTGCTCGATGGGAACCCTGTCGTGCAGGACGATCGTCTCGTGGTCGAACAGGACCGTGGAGACCGTGCACTCCCCTCCTGCCGCGCGGTTCTTCGCGATGACGGCGTTGATGCCGCCGACGGTGTCGCGGCCGCCGTTCCAGTGCAGGTAGCACCCGCAGTCGCGCTTCGGCGTGGTGATGACGCATCTGTTTCCCATGACGAGCTTCCTTCCTTGTCCTGGCTGCGCCCCCGTGGCGCCGCCTCGTGGCGCGGATGGCGGCGCAAGGTGCCGCGCGGGCGCAAGGAGGCAAGCGGAAACCCGGCAGGGCCCCGAGCTTTCCGCCGGTGTAGTGGACGGTGGGCGGAAAGGTTTTCCGCGCCTTGCGCACAAGCGCGGCCCTTCGCCGAGAATGCGCAGCCAGAGGAGGCGCGCGGGGTCGCAGGCGGAGAGGAAGCGGGGTGTGGCGAAGCTGATGTGCCGCGCACGGCGAGCGGGCTCACTTCGACATGCGGCTGGAAATCGTGTCCGCCCCGTGCTGTATCATCGCTGCAGCGATTATAAGGGGCGCATTT